>CAQXTN010000001.1:0-110656 GCA_948916585.1 uncultured Oscillibacter sp.
GCCACCTTGGCGATATAGGGCACCAGGTTGTTGGGGATGCCGTTGGGGTCCTCCCCAATGAGGCCGGATTCATGGGCCCCGATGGGGTTGAAGTAGCGGAGCAGGGCCACGTTTAGGGTGGGGTCCGCGGCGCAATAGTCGGAGAGGATGCGCTCCTGGAAGAGCTTAGTGGTGCCGTAGGGATTCGTGGTGCCGCCAGTGGGGAAGTCCTCCCGGATGGGCACGGTGGCGGGATCGCCGTAGACCGTGGCGGAGGAGGAGAAAACGAAGTTCTTCACACCGTGCTTCCGCATGGCCTGGAGGAGGTAGAGGGTGCTGATGAGGTTGTTGGAATAGTACTCCAGGGGCTTGGCGACGCTCTCGCCCACGGCCTTGAGCCCGGCGAAGTGCATAACGGAGTCGATGTCCGGGTGATTGGCAAAGAGGGCTTCCACCTGTTCCATGTCGCAGAGCTCCGCGTTGACGAAGGGGACCTTCTTCCCCACGATCTTCTCCACCCGGCGGACGGCCTCCTCGCTGGAGTTGTAGAGGTTGTCCGCTACGATGACCTCATAGCCCGCCTGGATGAGCTCCACGCAGGTGTGGCTGCCGATGTAGCCCGCGCCGCCGGTGACAAGAATGGACATAAAAACCGCTCCTTTCAAAATATGAAAATTGACCGCTTTGGTGAAATATTTTCAAGATTCATCTGGCCTTATTGTAGGCCCCTTGGAGAAAAATGGGAAGAGAGGATAGTCCTGATTATTAGAAATATCGTTCGGATTTTGAATTTATTATACTAGAAAATCGGGGGCTTGTCCAGGGGGGGAACGATCTGTATTGGGTCCCGGCGCTTGCGGGGGGCGGCGGGGCGTGCTATAATCGAAGAAACAAACCCGGGGGAGGCGCGGGAAATGAAGATCATGGGAAAGGACGTCAGGCGTAAGGCGGCTGTTTCCGTTGTTTTGACGAAAGAATTTTCCCTCTGGGCGCTGGAAACCTGGACTTCGGTGTGGTATAATCTCCCTCTATAAACGAAAAAACGCTCTATGATGAGGCGGCGAGGCTGCTTTAGAAACTTCTGCTTTTCGCCGCGGCACTGGCTGTAGGCGAAGTGTTGGGCTGTTGCTGGTCCGGGCTTCCGGGGTGCCGAACATCTCATTTTTACAGACGCATGCCTCCTGTTGGGGAAGGCTTTTCACTGGATAGATCAACGAATCTCATAAATAAAAAGGAGGGACCGCCATGCAGCGCCCCCTGGCGGACGAAATCCGCCCGAAAACTCTGGATGAGGTTGTCGGACAGCGGCACCTCCTGGCCCCCGGCGCGGTGCTTCGCCGTCTGATTGAGAGCGGAACCGAGGCTAATATGGTCTTTTACGGGCCCTCCGGTACCGGGAAAACCACCATTGCCAACATCGTGGCGGAGCGGACCCACAAGGCTCTCTACCGCCTCAACGCCACCACCGCGTCCCTCCAGGACATCAAGGACATCATTGCCGACGTGGGGACCCTGCTGGCCCCCGGCGGGGTGCTGCTGTACCTGGACGAGATTCAATATTTTAATAAGAAGCAGCAGCAAAGCCTCCTGGAGTTTATGGAGAACGGCAAGCTGACCCTCATTGCCTCCACCACGGAAAACCCCTATTTTTACGTCTACAGCGCCCTGCTTAGCCGGAGCACGGTTTTCGAGTTCAAGGCCGTGGTCCCGGAGGAGGCGGAGCCTGCCGTCCTCCGGGCGCTGAACATTGAAAAGGAACGCTCGCCCCTGCCTTTGACCTGGGAGGAGGGATTGTCCCTGCAAATCGCCACCGCTTGCGGCGGGGACGTGCGGAAGGCCGTCAACGCTGTGGAGCTTTTAAGCCACGCCGCCCAGCCGAAAAAGGGAGCCCTCTTCATCTCACGGGAGGACGCGGCCCAGGTCTCCCAGCGCAGCGCCATGCGCTATGACAAGGGAGGCGACGCCATGTACGACATCGCCTCCGCTTTGATGAAGTCTCTCCGGGGCAGCGACCCCGACGCGGCGCTTCACTATCTGGCCCGGTTTTTGGAGGCGGGGGACTTGGTGACACCCTGCCGCCGCCTCCTCTGCTCCGCGAGCGAGGATGTGGGCATGGCCTATCCCCAGGCCGTGGCGATTGTCAAGGCGTGTGTGGACACGGCCATGCAGTTGGGACTGCCGGAGGCTCAGCTCCCCCTGGCGCAGGCGGCCATTTTGCTGGCCACCGCGCCAAAATCCAACAGCGTGATCGAGGGCATCGGGAAGGCCCGGGCGGATGTGCGGGCGGGCCGCGCCGGAGACGTGCCCCGGCAGCTTCAGAACGTCCACGCCGACACCACCGGCTTTGACAACCAGCAGCACTACCTCTACCCCCATAATTTCCCGGGACACTGGGTGGACCAGCAGTACCTCCCCGAAGCCTTGAAGGGCGTGAAGTACTACCAGTGGGGGGAGAACAAGACGGAGCGGGCCGCCAAGGCTTACTGGGAAAAGCTCAAGGGGAAGGAGCTGTAAAGACGGTCTCCACCGGCGGCTTTTCATAGCCCGGCGGAGAGTAGACCCAGTGCTCCAGCCTCCCGTCGGTGATTTGGTAGCGAATGGGCTCGGCGGGGGCTGGAGGCAGCTTTTCAATGACCTGGAGCTTGATCTTCATGCGCTCCGGCCGGATGCTCTTGATGTACACGGATACCCCGTCTCCGGGGGACAGGCGCTCCTTGGCGTCCGCCAGGCCGGAGAGGTTGGGGGTCAGCTCGATGAAGCTGCCGTAATCCTTCACCGTCCGCACCACGCCCCGCACCGTCTCGCCGGGGCGGAAGCGGCTGGCGTTGTCCATCCAGGTGCCCAGAAGCTCCCGGTGGGTGAGGGTGATTCGCCGGGCCTCCCGGTCCAGAGCCCACACCGCCGTCAGGATTTTCTGCCCCTCCTGGAAGCGGTCTCTGGGGTGGGCGATGCGGGAGATGGAGATATGCTCGATGGGCAGCATGGCCACAATGCCGCAGCCCACGTCCACAAAGGCTCCGAAGCTCTCCAGCCGGGTGATCCGGCCGGTGAGGACGGACCCTGGCTCCAGGTGCTGTAGGAAATAGGACATGGCCTGTTCCTGGGCGGCCCGGCGGGAGAGGAGCGCGGTGGGCGCGCCCTTTTCGTCGGCCTCCAGAGCCGTGACGGTGAAGCAGGTGGGCTTTCCCACCCGGGAGAGGACGGCGATGTCCCGCTCCGCGCCGCTGATCCAGGGGGCCACGGCCTCCTCCCGGGGCATGCGGCCCTGGACGCCGCCCAGGTTCAGGTACAGGGTGTGGTCCACGCCGCAGCGCTGGACCGGAGCCTCCAGAATGACCCCGGATTCCAGGGCATCCCGCAGACGGTCGAGGGCAAAGGGGACAGGAGGGTGAAGACCCTCCGGCGGGTAAAGTTTATTTTCCGGCATGATATCGCATCCTTATCGTTGATACAGCTAATATATGCAAAAAAATGAAATGGTTGACAGGAGGACAAGATGGACCTTCATCTTCACGATCTTGTGGAATTGAAAAAGCCTCATCCCTGCGGCAGCGTCCAATGGGAAATCCTGCGGGTGGGCATGGACATCAAGCTCCGGTGCCAGGGCTGCGGCCATGAGCTGATGCTCCCCCGGAGCAAGGCGGAAAAGAGCATCCGCAAAGTACGGACAAAGGAGGAACCGACATGAACGGCAAGCTGAAACGGGTTGTCGCGCTGGCTCTGGCGGTGGTCTTGGTGGTGGCCCTGCTGGCCTCGATGATTCTGCCCTACATCGGATAAAGACACCCAGGCGCAAAAAAGAGGCTGTCAAAGACAGCCTCTTTGTCATGTCCTGCTATGTTTTGCTATGGGTTGGCGTGCTCGTCCAGCCGCCGGAAGGTAAAGACGCCCATGGCCAGGAGTTCTCCGTCCTCTCCCGTGACCCGGGCCTCTAGCACGCAGACGCTCCGGCCGCTTCGGAGCTCGTGGGCCTCCGCCGTCAGCTTCTCTCCCACCTTGGCGCTTTTCAGGAAGTGGAAGGAGCAATCAATGGTAACGGCGAAGCCGCGGGCCGCCATGGCGGAGCCGCAGGCGGTGTCGGCCAGGGTGAAGTAAACGCCGCCATGGGGGACCTGAAGGGGGTTCAAATCCTCCTCCGTCACGGTTTTGACGGCCCTGGCGTAGCCGGGGCGGAGCTCCTCTACGTAAATGCCCAGCCGCCGGCCAAAGAAATTTTTCTCGTTGCGGAAGGCGCGGATTTGTTCGTAGTCCATGGAAACCGCCTCCTCTGCGGGAATAGGAGATGTTGTTTAGCGCTGGATGGTAAACTGCCGCCCGTCGGAGCGGACGCTGCCCTCCTCCCGGAGGCGCTTTAGCTCCCGCATCATGGCGCTACGATCTGTGGCGATATAATCCGCCAGGGTGCTGAGGGAAAAGGGAAGAGTAAAGGTCCGGCTCCCCGCCTGCTGGGAGAGCTGGCTGAAATAGCACAGCAGCTTCTCCCGGATGGACCGACGGGACAGCACGTCCACCCGGCAGGACAGGGCCTGGGCCTTGTCCGCCATCAGCTGGAGCATGTTTTGGACCAGGATACTGTGCCGGTGACAGGCGTGACTACAGCGGCTGAGGATATGGGCATAGTCAATAAACACCACGTCGCAGGGACGGCGGCAGACAACCTCCAGGCTGTCCCCCGTGGCCCCGGCAAAGGCCAGCGTTTTGCCGAAAACACCCCCCGCGCCCAGGTCCTCCAGCACCGTGGCAACCCCCTCCTTGTCAATGCGGATGAGGGACGCCTGTCCCCGCTCCACCACGCCGACGGCGTCGGAGGAAAAATCGTATATCAGCTCGTCGGCTCGAAAGGAGCGCTGAACCGCCTGAAAACAGGACAGAATCTCCCGGTAATCCTGATAGTTGATATCGTGAAACAGCGGACTTTTTACCAGCTCCTGTTCACTAAGCATGTGCTCATCCCTTTCTGTTGCATATCCCACACAATATGATATCATACCAGCTTTCGTTTAAAAAGTAAAGGACAATTTTTTACTCTCGGCTTTTCTGGGATAACTTTCGGTATTTTTCACGAAGCTCGCTTTGGAAAATCGGGAAACTTATGGGTGGGAAACGCCGCCCCCTATAAGGACCGCTGTTCAGAAGAAATCCCGGATGGCAGTTTGAACAAGGGGAGAGGATTTACGGTTCCGTCCCGGTTTGTTTACAATTTGTTTATATCCATCCATTGACAACAAATCCTTGGGGTGGTAAACTCGCTTTAGCACTCCAGGAAAAGGAGTGCTAAAGCATTCAAAACGACCTGTCCCAAGGGTCAGCGGATATAGGAGGAGGCCGGTGTGGAGCTCTCGGAGCGAAAGCGGCAGATATTGAAAGTGGTGGTGGAGGACTATATCCGCACCGCCGAGCCGGTGGGGTCCAAGGCCATCGCCACTGAGATGGGGGGCAGCGTCAGCTCCGCCACCATCCGCAACGAGTTGTCCGATCTGACGGAGCTGGGCTACCTGGAGCAGCCCCACACCTCCGCCGGACGGATGCCCTCGCCCAAGGGCTACCGGCTGTATGTCAACGAGCTGATGGAGGAGCAGCGCCTCTCCCTGGCGGAGACGGAGAAGATCAACCAGTCCCTCCAATTGAAAATGGAGGAGTTGGACCGGCTGCTGGTCCAGGCGGGGCGGGCGGTTTCCGCCCTGGTGCGCTACCCGGCCTATATTGCCGCCTCCCGAAAGACGGAGCTCACCGTCCGACGCTTTGAGCTGCTGGCGGTGGACGAGTGGAATTCCATCCTGGTGATGATGACCAGCGACAGCCGGGTAAAGAGCCAGCTTCTACGGACGCGGCTGAAAGTGGAGCCGGCGGACCTGCCTGTGGCGGCGAACCTTCTAAACAGCCATTTTACGGGCGCCGACCCCGGCGGCATGAGCCAACGCCTGATGAACGTGGCGGATCAGGTGAGCCCCCAGCTCTTCCTGCTTTTGTCCCAGGCTGTGAGCTGCGCGGCGGACGCCCTGGAGGAAGCGGGCCAGCGGGAAATCGTCACCGCCGGAGCCAGCCGGTTGCTGAAGCTCCCGGAGTTCCGGGACGCCGACAAGGCCCACGAGCTTATGAGCTTCCTGGCGGACAGCAAGGAGGAGCTTCCCATGCCGGAGCGCCGGCCCATGGAAATCCTCATTGGCCCGGAGAACGTCAAGGAGGCGCTAAAGGACACCAGCGTGGTGGTGGCCAGCTATGACATTG
Source organism: uncultured Oscillibacter sp. (assembly GCA_948916585.1). Lineage (GTDB taxonomy): Bacteria > Bacillota > Clostridia > Oscillospirales > Oscillospiraceae > Oscillibacter. The sequence goes on from CAQXTN010000001.1 coordinate 6,208, forward strand.
GAGACGATATGCGGGGCCTCATCGGTGTGGTGGGCCCCACGAGAATGGATTACGCGGCGGTAGCGGCCCGGCTCTCCGGCTTTGCCGAGGGGCTGACCCGGTTGTTCGGGAAACAGGAGGAGCTGCCCCCGAAGGAGGAACGGAAATGACGGAAGAGAACAAGCAGCCCCTGGAGGAGGAGACCCCGGAGACGGAAGCGGCCCCCGAGGTCCAGCCAGTGGGCGAGAAGGCGGCCAAGGGCAAAAAGAAGAAGGAAAAGGGCGGAGTCACCTTCACCCGGGAACAGGTGGAGCAGATGGAGCTGGCCGTTAAGCAGCTGGAGACCACCAAGGATCAGCTCGCCCGGCTGGCGGCGGAGTACGACAACTACCGCAAGCGCACCGCCAAGGAAAAGGAGACCCTCTACCAGGACGCCAAGGCGGACACCATCAAGGAATTCCTGGCGGTGTACGACAACCTGGAGCGGGCGGCGGCGGCCCCCGGCGGGGAGGACGATCCCCACAAGAAGGGGCTGGAGATGATTTTCACCCAGTACAAGGAGCTTTTGAAGAAGCTGGGTGTCGCGGAGATCGAGGCCCAGGGCCAGCCCTTTGACCCGGAGCGGCACGCGGCGGTGATGCATGTGGACGACGAGAATCTGGGCGAGAACGAGGTGGCCCAAGTGTTTCAGGCGGGCTTCCTCATGGGGGACCGGGTGATCCGCCACGCGGTGGTGCAGGTCGCCAATTAAATCAGAATTCAAATAAGAGTTTCATATATTTCAGGAGGCTGTCATTATGTCTAAAGTAATCGGTATCGATTTGGGAACCACCAACTCCTGCGTGGCGGTCATGGAGGGCGGCGAGGCCGTCGTCATCGCCAACGCGGAAGGCAACCGCACCACCCCCTCCGTTGTCGCCTTCTCCAAGACCGGGGAGCGCATGGTGGGCCAGGTGGCGAAGCGCCAGGCCATCACAAACCCGGACCGGACCATCTCCTCCATCAAGCGGGAGATGGGCTCTGACCACAAGGTGGGCATCGACGGGAAGAACTATACCCCCCAGGAGATCAGCGCCATGATTCTCCAGAAGCTGAAAGCCGACGCAGAGGCGTATCTGGGCGGCACCGTCACCGAGGCGGTCATCACCGTCCCCGCCTACTTCACCGACTCCCAGCGTCAGGCCACCAAGGACGCGGGCAAAATCGCGGGCCTGGACGTCAAGCGTATCATCAATGAGCCCACGGCGGCGGCCCTGGCCTATGGCGTGGACAAGGAGCAGACCCAGAAAATCATGGTCTACGACCTGGGCGGCGGCACTTTCGACGTGTCCATTTTGGACATTGATGACGGCGTGATCGAAGTTCTGGCCACGGCGGGCAACAACCGCCTGGGCGGCGACGACTTCGACGAGTGCGTCATGAAGTGGCTGGTGGCCGAATTCAAGCGCAGCGACGGCGTGGACCTCTCCAATGACAAGGTGGCCATGCAGCGCCTCAAGGAGGCTGCCGAAAAGGCCAAAATCGAGCTCTCCGGCGTCACCACCTCCAACATCAACCTGCCCTATATCACCGCCGATGCCAGCGGCCCCAAGCACCTGGACATCACCCTGTCCCGGGCGAAGTTCAACGAGCTCACCGCCCATCTGGTGGACGCCACCATGGGCCCCGTGCGCCAGGCCATGAGCGATGCGGGCCTCAAGCCCTCCGACCTCTCCAAGGTCCTGCTGGTAGGCGGCTCCAGCCGCATCCCCGCCGTTCAGGACGCGGTGAAGGGCTTCACCGGCTCCGACCCCTTCAAGGGCATCAACCCCGATGAGTGCGTGGCCATGGGCGCGGCCCTCCAGGCGGGCGTCCTTACCGGCGACGTGAAGGGCCTGCTCCTGCTGGACGTGACCCCGCTTTCCTTAGGCATCGAGACCTATGGCGGCGTGTGCACCAAGCTCATCGACCGGAATACCACCATCCCCGTGAAAAAGAGCCAGGTATTCTCCACCGCCGCCGACAACCAGACCAGCGTGGAGGTCAACGTCCTCCAGGGCGAGCGGGAGATGGCCGCCGCCAACAAGTCCCTGGGCCGCTTCCACCTGGATGGCATCGCCCCCGCCCGGCGAGGCGTGCCCCAGATCGAGGTTACCTTCGACATCGACGCCAACGGAATTGTCAACGTCTCGGCCAAAGACCTGGGCACCGGAACGGAGCAGCATATTACCATCACCTCCTCCTCCAACATGAGCAAAGAGGACATCGAAAAGGCCGTCAAGGAGGCGGAGCAGTATGCCGCCCAGGACAAGAAGCTGAAAGAGGAAGTGGAGACCCGGAACCAGGCGGACCAGATGGTCTACCAGTGCGAAAAGACCCTGGCGGACATGGGCGACAAAATCCCCGCCGACGACAAGGGCAAGGTTCAGGGAGCTCTCGACAAGCTGAAGGAGACCCTGAAGGGCCAGGATACCGCCGCCATCAAGGCGGATACAGAGGCCCTCCAGCAGGCGTTCTACGCCGTCAGCGAGAAGCTGTACCAGCAGGCCAATCCTCAGGGAGCCCAGCCCGGCGGCGACGCCGGAGCCCAGGAGGGCCAGTACTACGACGCGGACTACAAGGTTGTGGACGACGACGAGCAGAAGAAATAAACAGCGTTATTTTATTCAATGGGACGGGGAGAAATCCCCGCCCCATTGAATGGCGTTATTCGCAGGAGGCAATATGGCGGAACAGAAACGTGATTATTACGAAGTTCTGGGCGTGCAGAAGGGCGCTTCGGACGACGAGATCAAGAGGGCCTACCGGAAGCTGGCCAAGGCCAGCCACCCGGACCTGAACCCCGGCGACAAGGAGGCGGAGGCCCGGTTTAAGGAAGTCAACGAGGCCTATGAAATCCTCTCGGACAAGGAAAAACGGAGCCGGTACGACCAGTTCGGCCACGCCGGCGTGGACCCCAATTTCGGCGCGGGCGGCGGCTTCGACGGCGGCTTTGACTTCGGAGATCTGGGGGATATTTTCGGCAGCTTCTTCGGTGGCGGCTTTGGCGGCGGGCGGAGGACCAACCCCAACGCCCCCCAGCGGGGGGAAAGCGTCCGTCTGTCCCTGATCCTAAGCTTTGAGGAGGCGGCCTTCGGCTGTGAGAAGGCCGTTACGGTGGAGCGGCTGGAGCCCTGTTCCAGCTGCCAGGGCAGCGGCTGCGCCGAGGGTACCACGCCGGAGGTCTGCCCCGACTGCCACGGCACCGGCACGGTTCAGGTCCGGCGGCAGACGCCGATGGGGGTCTTTGCCACCTCCTCTCCCTGCACCCGCTGCGGCGGAAAGGGGAAGATCATCCACCAGCCCTGTAAGGAATGCCGGGGAGCAGGGGCCGTGCGGCAGCGCCGGACCATTCAGGCCAGCATCCCCGCGGGCATCGACAACGGCCAGACCATCTCCATCCGGGGCCAGGGCAACGCCGGGAAGAACGGCGGCCCCGCCGGGGACCTGCTGATCACCATTACCGTCCGGCCCCATGAGCTTTTCCGGCGGGAGGGCACCTCCGTCCTCTGCGAGGCGCCGATCACCTTTACCCAGGCGGCCTTGGGAGCGGAGCTGGAGATTCCCACCATCGACGGCAAGGTGAAATACGATCTTCCCGAGGGCACCCAGAGCGGCACCACCTTCCGGCTCAAGGGCAAGGGCATTCCCTCCATCAACGGCCGGGGCCGGGGGGATCAGTACGTCACCGTGTACATTGAGACTCCCCGGAATCTGACCAAGGAGCAGAAGGAGGCCCTGCGGAAGTTCGCCGAGACCATGGGAGACGACAACTATGAGGAGCGCAAGGGCTTCTTCGGCAAGGGCAAGAAAAAGAGGTGAACCAAACCATGTACCTGGCGGATTACCATGTCCACTCCCGGATCTCTCCAGACGGTGGGGATTCCATGACCGCTCTGGCGGAGGCCGCCGTCGAGGCGGGGCTGGACGAGCTTTGCTTCACCGACCATGTGGAGCCCATCGTTTGGGCCAGCACGGACCTTCGGGGGCCCTATGACTGGTCCGCCCTGACGGCGGAGTTTGAAGCGGCCCAGGCCGCCATGGGAGACCGGATCAAGCTGCGCCTGGGCATCGAGCTGGGAGACGCCTGCTGGAACTTCACTCACACGGAGAAGCTGCTGGCGGACGCGCCGCCTTTCGATTTTATCATCGGCTCTGTCCACATGCTCTCAAAGCGCTATCAGGGACTGGATCTCTACTATTTCGACCCCAAGACAGAGGAGGAGGCCTATGACGGCATTGCCGACTACCTGGGCCGGGTGAAGGTCATGGTAGAGTGGGGGAAGTTCGACGTGCTGGGCCATCTGACGCTGCCCCTGCGCTATCTCAACGAGAATCGGGGCTGGAATTTGAGCATGGAGCGCTTTGGCGGGGAGATCACGGACATCTTCTCTATTTTGAAGCGGAAGGAAATCGGCCTTGAGCTGAACACCAACCGGGGCGGTACGCCCCTGCCGGACGGGATGTGGCTGCGGCTGTATGAGGATATGGCGGCGGATCCCATCGTCACCCTGGGCACCGACGCCCACTCCGCCAAATTTGTGGGCTGCGCCGTCCGGGAGCGGCAGGCGCTTTTGCGGGACTGCGGCTTTGAGAGCTTTTGCACCTTTGAGGGGCGGAAGCCCATCCGACACGCATTGTAACGGAAAAGAACAAATTTGCGGTCGAAAATCATATTGATTTTTTGGAAAATCTGGAGTACAATATAAGCCACAAAATTTGAATGCACGGGGGAATACTACCATGAAGATCGCGCTGGGCTGTGACCACGGCGGCTATGATTTGAAGCAGCATGTCATCAAGGTTCTGAAGGGCCTCGGCCATGAGATCGAGGACTTTGGCTGCCACTCCAAGGAAAGCTGCGACTACCCCGATTTCGGCGGCGCCGCCGCCCGGGCCGTGGCGGAGGGAAGCTGTGACCGGGGCATCGTGATCTGCACCACGGGCATCGGCATCTCCATTGCCGCCAACAAAGTCCAGGGCATCCGCTGCGCCCACTGCGCCGACTGCCTCCAGGCGGAAATGACCCGCCGCCACAACGACGCCAACATGATGGCCATTGGCGCGGGCTTTACCGGCCCCAACATGGCCGAGCGGATGGTGGAGGTGTTCCTCTCCACCGAGTTCGAGGGTGGCCGCCATGCCCGACGGGTGGAGAAGATGATGGCCCTGGAGGGATGAGATTCTCGACGCGATAGAAAACGAAGGGAGCGCCGCTCCTGAAAAGAGGTGACGCGGATGGTGGCGACAAAGGGATACAGCAGTTACCGGGGGCGGGGGCCTAAATGGAAAATTTTACTGGCAATTCTGCTGGTGCTGGTGATCGCGGTGGCTGCCAGCGTCATCTACTTGCAGCAGTTTCTTGTATACGGCGCGGACGGCAGCCGCCAAATCCGCCTGCCCTGGCAGACGGAAGCACAGGAGCCCCCGCTGGACGGCGGGGGGGAGGACCCGGCGGAGCAGCCGAACGTGGACATTGTTGTCCAAGAGCCGGAGCCCCAGGGACCCAAGGAGACCATCGCCTTTTCCCTCCCGGCCCAGGCGCTGACGCAAACCCTCTGGCAGGGGGCACAGGCGGCGAAGCCCGCGGGGACAAACGCCGTGGCCGTCCGTCTAAAGACCGCTAACGGCACGGTTTATTTCCATGCCGCCGCCGCTGTTTCCGGCGCGGTGGAAGCGGAGGCGGATACCGCCGCCGCCCTGGCCGCCGTCACGGCGCAGGAGGGGCTGCACACCATCGCCAGCCTCTCCTGCCTACAGGATTTCAAGGCGGCCAACGCCGATGTAGAGGGCCGGGGCCTGAAAAACACAGGGGGCTATATCTTCTACGACGGGAACAACAGCCTCTGGCTGGATCCCTCCAAGCCCTCTACCCGGGAGTATGTCTGTGCCTTGGCGAAGGAAGTGGCGGAGCTGGGCTTTGACGAGTTGTTGCTGACGGACTTCGGCTATCCCACCGAGGGGAAGATCAACAAAATCAACTACAACACTGACGTGCCCCTGGGCAACAACCTGGACCTGCTCCTCAACGATCTGAACACGGCCCTGGAGCCCTATGACGTCCTTTTGTCCGTGGAGGTGCCGGAGACGGTGATCACAGAGGGACCCAATGCCGTGTCCGGGCTGGACCTGAACCGGCTGGTGAGCCGGGTGGACCGCATCTATGCCGCCACCACGCCGGAGAAGGTGGAAACCCTCTCCACCCTGGTCACCCAGGCGGCGGGGCCGGAGGGGAAAACGGAATTTGTTCCGGAGCTGGCGGCGGACAGCCCCGCGCTGACGGGAAGCCGCCTGCTTCTGGCGGAATAACGGAACCTGCCTGTGGAAAACGGCTCCCGGAGGGAAACCCCTCCGGGAGTTTTCGCTATAGGGAAAAGACGGTCTGCGGGGGATGGGAATGAAGAGAAACAAAACGGCCGACCTCATGTCGGAGGGCGGGATATGAGGCGGCTGGCAGCCTTCGCCGGGGGCTTTTCCCTGGGCGTGTTTTTGGCCCAATACCTCCTTCGAGACGGCTGGATTCTGCTGGGAGCCGGGCTGTCTCTGGCCCTGGGCTTCCTGTCGGCGCTTTTGCCCCGGGAGTGGCGCCGGCGGGGCGTGATTCTCTGGGCGGCGCTGTCCCTGGGGCTGGGCTGGAGCTGGCTTTATGCCCGTCAGGTCCAGCGGCCTGCCCAAGTCTTGGCGGAGCGGACGGTGGATTTCACCGCCACCCTCTGCGGCTACGCCATGGAGACGGATTTCGGCGCCCGGGCAGCCGTCCGTCTAGAGGGCATGCCCGGCAAGGCGGCGCTTTACGCCGGGAAAGAGCTGCTGGAGCTGGTCCCGGGCCAGACTGTGACCGGCCGGGCCAAATTTCAGGACGCCGCCCGCATCCGGGACGAGGATATTACTACCTTCACCTCCAAGGGCGTCTTTCTCCTGGCCTATGGACAGGGAGAGCTTACCGTCGGGGAGGGGAGCCGAAACAGCCTCCGCTGGCTTCCCGCTCGGGCTGGCCGGGCCATGGCGGAGCGAATCCAGGTCCTCTTCTCCGGGGATGCCGCCGGATTTTTGACGGCCATCCTCACCGGCGATCGGGGCGAGGTCTCCGATGGGGCATATCTGGCGCTTACAGAGGCGGGATTGAACCATATTCTGGCGGTGTCCGGCATGCACTGCGGCTTTCTCATGGCCCTGGCCGGGTTTCTGCTGCAAAGCCGGAAGCTCCAGGCGCTGCTGGGTATTCCTCTGCTGGCCTTCTACGCCGCCCTCACCGGCGGAAGTCCCTCCATTCTCCGGGCCTGCGTGATGCTGTCTTTGCCCCTGCTGGCGATTTTGGTCCGCCGGGAGAGCGACGGGCCCACCTCTTTGCTGACGGCGCTGTTTTTGATTCTGCTGGCGAACCCCTTTGCCGCCGCCTCCGTGGGATTGCAGCTATCCTTTGCCGCCATGGCGGGCATCCTCTGGCTGACGCCCAAACTCCACAAAGGGTTGATCGGAGAGAAGAAACGGGGAAAGGCGTTCCGCTTTCTGGCAGTCACCTTTTCCGCCTCCATGGGAGCCATGGTGTTCACCCTGCCCCTGACGGCTTACTACTTCGGCGCCTTGGTGCTGATCGCCCCCCTGAGCAGCGCCCTCTGCCTCTGGGCGGCCACGTGGGCGTTCAGCTGCGGACTGCTGTCGGTATCTGTCAGCTTCTTCTGTCCGCCCCTGGGGACGATGCTGGCCCTCCCGGCCCGGCTGGCGGCGGAGTATATCCTTTTTGCCGCCAAGTATCTTTCGGCCATTCCCTGCCACGCGGTTTACACCGTCAATCCCTATTTGAAGTATTGGATTGCCTATGCCTATCTTCTCTTCGCGGCCGCGTATTTCTCCCGGGGCGCGGGGCGGCGGAAGTACCTGTTGGCCTCCGTCCTGGCGGCGCTGACCCTGGCTTTGACCGTCCGGCTGGGTGAGGCACGGTACAGGAACGGTTTGGACGCTCTGATTCTGGACGTAGGACAGGGGCAGAGCATAGTCCTGGCCTCCGATAGGGCCTTCGCTCTGGTGGACTGCGGCAGCGCCAACCGCTGGAAGAACCCCGGTGAGACCGCCGCCCGGCAGCTGGCGGCTATGGGCTGTAAACGTTTGGACTATCTGGTGCTCACCCACTACGACAAGGACCACGTTTCCGGTGTGGCGAGCCTGCTGGCCCGACTGCCGGTGGACACGCTGCTGGTCCCGGAGGGGGAGGACGGAGCGGGAGCGCAAGCGGCGGTTCTCTCCGCCGCGGAGAAATGCGGCGCGGCCGTTCGCTTCATCACGGCGGAGGAATGTCTAAGCTTTGGAGAGGGGACCTTGACGGTTTACCCGCCCCTGGGAAACGAGGGGGACAACGAGCGGGGGCTGAGTATTTTGGCCTCCGCCGGGGAGAAGGACCTTCTTATCACCGGCGACATGGACGCCGCCACGGAGGAGAAGCTTTTGGAAGCCTACGACCTGCCGGACCTTGAGGCGCTGATTGCGGGACACCACGGCTCCAAATACGCCACATCGCAAAAGCTGCTGGAGACCCTGGAGCCGGAGACGGCCTGCATCAGCGTAGGCTCCAACCGCTACGGCCACCCCACGGAGGAAACCCTGCTCCGTTTGGCCCGGCAGGGCTGTGAGGTCTACCGGACAGACCTGCACGGGACCATTCATCTTGCCTGGAATCAGGAGGACAGCCATGGCTGATAAGAAAAAGGCCCCCCGGAAGGGGGCGGCCCTGCAAAAGCTGAAAGAGGACCTGGCCGCCGGGACCATCGGTCCCGCCTATGTATTTTTCGGAGAGGAGAGCTATCTCCGGGAGTACTATTTGAGGGAGCTTCGGAAAAAGCTGATTCCCCCGGGCTTTGAGACCTTTAACTGCCATTCCCTGGAGGGAAAGGACCTGACGGCCCAGGCCCTGGCGGAGACCGTGGAGGCCATGCCCATGATGGCGGAGCGGACGCTGACCGCCGTCACGGATTGGGACCTCTTCAAGCTGGGGGAGGACCAGCGGGAAAAGCTCATCGCCCTGCTGGAGGACCTGCCGCCTTACGGCTGTCTCGTCTTTGTCTACGATACCCTGGAGTATAAGCCCAACAAAACCATGAAGAAGCTCTGCAAGGCCCTGGAGGCCCATGTGGAGGCGGTGGAGTTCCCGGCGGTGTCTAACGCGGACCTTCTGCCCTGGATTTCCCGGCGGTTCAAGGCTCTGGGGAAGGAGATCGACCGGACGGCGGCGGAGTATCTGGTATTCACCTGCGGCGCCTTGATGACGGGCTTGGTGCCGGAGATTGAGAAAATCGCCGCCTATGCCAAGGGCAAAACCGTCACCCAGGCGGACATCGACGCCGTGGCGGACCCGGTGCTGTCGGCGGAGGTGTTCAAGCTGTCCGACGCGGTGCTCCAGGGACACTATGATCAGGCGGCCTCCATTCTGGGGGACCTCTTGAAAATGCAGACGGAGCCCATCATGATCCTGGCGGCCCTTGGGAGCCAGCTCCGGCGCATCTGGACCGCCCGGCTGGCTCTGGACAGCGGGAAGGACCGCTATTGGCTGATGGAGCTATGGGGCATGAAGTCCGACTACCCCGCTAAGCTGTTGCTGAACGCCGCCAAGCGGACCACGGCGGAGTGGTGCGCCCAGGCGGTGCGCCGGTGCCAGGAGCTGGACCGCCGGATGAAAAGCGAGCGGGGCGTGGACAGCGCCGGGGAACTGAAGTTACTGCTGGTGCGGCTGGCGGCAGAGAGGAGCTGAGGGGATGGAGCGTATCCGGGAGGTCATTGTGGTGGAGGGCCGCTATGACAAAAATACCCTCTCCCAGGTGGTGGAGGCCACGGTGGTGACGCTGGGGGGCTTTGCCGTGTTCAACGACAAGGAGAAGCTGGCCTTCCTCCGCCGTCTGGCGGAGAAGCGGGGGCTCATTGTCCTGACGGACAGCGACGGGGCGGGCTTCGTGCTGCGGAACTATCTGAAAGGGGCCCTGCCCAAGGACAGAGTGAAGCAGGCCTATATCCCCGACGTGAAGGGAAAGGAACGCCGCAAGCGCAAGGGCGGCAAAGAAGGCAAGCTGGGAGTGGAGGGCATGTCTCCTGCCGTGCTGCTGGAGGCCCTCCGCCGGGCCGGGGCCACCTTTGAGGATGAAGCTCCGTCGGAGCGGCGGGAGGCTCTCACCAAGGCGGACCTCTTTGCCCTGGGCCTCACCGGAGGGGAGGGAAGCGCGGAGCGGCGGCGGCTCCTTTTGAAGCGTCTGGACCTTCCCGAGCATCTCACGGCCAACGGCATGCTGGAGGCGCTGAACCTCCTGCTTGACCGGGAGGCGCTGGAGGCGCTGTTGGCGCAAACGTAGACCTTCGACAAAATCCGACGGGGTTCACCAGACCAGATATGCTATGCTGGAACTGGAAAACACCCGCGAGCTCCAGGGAGAGAGCGGGTTCAATAAGGAGGCGGCGGAATGCGCAAGCTGTTTATGGGAGAGGCCCAGTGCCGGGCGTTTCAGGCGCGTTATTACCTGCTGGAGGAGGAGTTGGAGAACCCCGGGGCCTTCGGTGTTCAGATTGAGATGGAGGATGAGGAGGCGTCGGCGCGGGACCTCAGCCCCTCCCGGCAGAGGGTGGAGGCCCTGGCGGAGTCGCTGGTCCGGGGAGCTGTGACGCCGGTGGCCCTGCGGGACGTGGTGGACGACTGGCTGCTGGAATAGGGGAATTCTTCCAAACTCCGGCAGTTCCGGCAACATTTACAAATTCTTCATAACTTTTGAGAAAAATCCCCTTTACAAATGGGGGCGGCTGTACTATGATAATCACTGTTAGCACTCCGGGTATTTGAGTGCTAACAGTGATTACGTTTTTTAATTTTTAATATTTTAAGGAGGAACCTGATATGAAACTCACCCCGCTTGCAGACCGTGTCATCCTGAAAATGGTGGAAACCGAGGAGACCACTAAGGGCGGCATCATCCTCACCGGCTCCGCGAAGGAGAAGCCCTCCGTGGCCGAGGTCATCTCCGTGGGCCCCGGCGGCACCGTGGAGGGCAAGGAAGTCACCATGACCGTAAAGCCCGGAGACAAGGTGATCACCAGCCAGTACGCCGGAACCAAGGTGAAGCTGGAGGACGTGGAGTACACGGTGGTCCGGCAGAACGACATTCTGGCGATTGTCGACTAAGCACAAACATCAATTGATTTAAAAAATCGGGAGGTAACGATTTATTATGTCTAAGCTCATCAAGCGCGGCGAGGACGCCCGCAAGGCCCTGGAAACCGGCGTCAACACCCTGGCCGATACCGTAAAAATCACCCTGGGCCCCAAGGGCCGGAACGTGGTTCTGGACAAGAAATACGGCGCTCCCCTCATCACCAACGACGGCGTGACCATCGCCAAGGAAATCGAGCTGGACGATCCCTTTGAGAACATGGGCGCCCAGCTGGTGAAGGAAGTCTCCACCAAAACCAACGACGTGGCCGGCGACGGAACCACCACCGCGACCCTGCTGGCTCAGGCCATGATCGGTGAGGGATTGAAGAACCTGGCCGCCGGGGCCAACCCCATCGTGGTCAAAAAGGGCATGGCCAAGGCCGTGGAAGCCGCTGTGGCGGAAGTTAAGAAGCAGGCCAAGACCGTGGACGGCTCCAAGGACATCGCCCGGGTAGGCGCGGTCTCCTCCGGCGACGAGGAAATCGGCAAGCTGATTGCCGACGCCATGGAGAAAGTCTCCGCCGACGGCGTCATCACCATTGAGGAATCCAAGACCGCCGAGACCTACAGCGAGGTGGTCGAGGGCATGCAGTTCGACCGGGGCTATATCACGCCCTACATGGCCACCGATATGGAGAAAATGGAGGCCATTGTCGATGACGCCTATATTCTCATCACCGATAAGAAAATCTCCGTTATCTCCGACATCCTGCCCCTGCTGGAGCAGCTGGTGCAGTCCGGCAAGAAGCTGCTGATCATCGCCGAGGACGTGGAGGGCGAGGCCCTCAGCACCCTGATCGTCAACCGCCTCCGGGGCACTCTCAATGTGGTCTGCGTCAAGGCTCCCGGCTTCGGCGACCGCCGCAAGGAGATGCTTCAGGATATCGCCGTCCTCACCGGCGGCACCGTGGTCAGCGAGGAAGTCGGCCTGGAGCTCAAGACCGCCGACATCTCCCTGCTGGGCCGTGCCCGCCAGGTGAAGGTCACCAAGGAAAACACCACCATCGTGGACGGCGCCGGCGACTCCCAGGCCATCAAGGACCGGGTCACGCAGATCCGCTCCCAGATTGCCAACACCACCAGCGACTATGACAAGGAAAAGCTCCAGGAGCGCCTGGCCAAGCTGGCCGGCGGCGTGGCCGTCATCAAGGTGGGCGCGGCCACGGAGACCGAGATGAAGGAGAAAAAGCTCCGCATCGAGGACGCGCTGAACGCCACCCGCGCCGCGGTGGAAGAGGGCGTGGTAGCCGGCGGCGGCACCATCTTTGTCAACGTCATCCCCGCCGTGGAAGCCCTGGTGGACGGCGTAGAGGGCGACGAAAAGACCGGCGTGCGCATCGTGGCCAAGGCCCTGGAGGCCCCCATCCGCCAGATTGCCGCCAATGCGGGCCTGGACGGCTCCGTCATCCTGGAGAAGGTCCGCTCCGCCGAGAAGGGCCACGGCTTCGACGCCTACAAGGAGGAGTACTGCGACATGGTGGCCTCCGGCATCATCGACCCCGCCAAGGTGACCCGCAGCGCCCTGGAGAACGCCGCTTCCGTGGCGGGCATGGTGCTGACCACCGAGTCCCTGGTGGCCGACAAGCCCGAGCCCCCCGCTCCCGCTCCCGCCGCGCCCGACATGGGCGGCATGTACTAAGACGCCAACGGCGCCCGCGCGAGCGGGCGCCGTTTTCTTAGGTCCGGGGAAGGGGAGCGAGGGCATGGACCGCCTCCGCGCAGGCCCGGAACTCCGCCTCGTCCGTCCGCCACAGCTCATACTCCGGCAGGGAGGGCAGGCCCATGGACACCGTGGGCTTGCGGTAGATCATGCCGCTGTCCACGGGGCCCCGCCGCCCGGAGGTGTGGAACACATGCACCCCGGTCCGCCGGTGGATGTCCCGGATGTTCCCCGCCCGGACGCCGCAGCCCGCCATGATCGCTACCCGCCCCGCCGCCTTCTGCCGGAGGGCCCCCAGGGTCTTGGCCCCGGCCAGGGCGTCTTTCTCCTGGCCGGAGGTGAGGATGGTCCGGCAGCCCAGGGCAATGGCCGTCTCCAGGGTCTCCAGGGGGTCCCGGGTCATGTCGAAGGCCCGGTGGAGGGTGATCTCCATGTCCCCGGCGGCCTCCGCCAGACGGGCCATGGCCCCCTGATCCAGCCGCCCCTCCGGGGTCAGGGCCCCCAGGACCACGCCGTTGGCCCCCAGGTCCCGGAACTGACGGACGCAGCGTTCCATCTCCTCCAGATCCGCCGGGTCGTAGAGGAAGTCCCCGAAGCGGGGGCGGATGAGGACGTTGACGGGGACGGCGCAGTCCCGCCGGACCAGCTGGAAGAGGGCGGGGGAGGGGGTGGTGCCCCCGATGGAGAGATTCGCGCACAGCTCCAGCCGGTCCGCTCCGCCCCGGCAGGCGGCCAGGGCGGAGGCGTGGGAGTCCACGCAGCCCTCGATGAATCCATAGCCCATGACAATGCTCCTTTCTGGTAATTGGAACCATGGGGACATTATAGCAGTCCCCCTGCCGGGGCGCAAGGGGCGGGAGAAAGGCGGCGAATAACGCTTGTATTTTCCATGTAAAAGTGGTAGAGTAGGGAATAAGGGACAATCCCTGAAAACTTAAGAGGAAAGGACACTGGATACATCATGAAACGAAAGAGTCAATTTTTAGCTTTGCTGATGGCGCTCTGCCTGTTGGCAAGCCTGGCCGTTGTGCCTGCGGCGGCGGAGGATGAAACCAATAGCGGCAATCCTCCTACCGAAGGTTCAAGTGGAAATGAGAATCCCGAAGAGAAGCCCGAGGAGAAACCCGAAGAGAAGCCCGAGGAGAAGCCCGAGGAAAAACCCGAGGAGAAGCCCGAGGAGAAGCCAGAGCAACCTCCTGCCATCACCCGCCCCACCTCCAGCGACATCTCCTATCCCAGCTACGTAGAATTCGGCACGCTGGAGAAGAACGCCTCCAACAGCGACCGGACCAAAACCTTTACGATTACCAATCGAAGCAAATATGAGATGAACTTTAGCTACTCCAACCCCAGCGGCTACTCGGTCAGCGGCGTTCCCAGCTCTTTGAGCGCGGGCAGCTCCGCCACCGTCACCGTGCAGTTGAGCGGCACCAGCACGGGAACCTATAACCGCTCCCTGGAGATCAAGGTCTCCTTCAAGGACGGCCAGGGCTCCTCCACCATGTCCATCGACCTCTATGCGGAGGTAGTGGAAAAGGGCTACTCCATCACCCTGGACCCCACCAGCAAGGACCTGGGCAAGCTGAAAGAGGGGTATTCCGAGAAGGAAGCCGAGGAAAAGGGAATCACCGTCACCCTCCAAAACAAGGGAGCCTCCAACGTGCGGGTGGACGGAGTAAAGGGCAACGACCACTTCACCGTCACAGCCGATAAGGGCAACTCCGATTCGCTGAAACCTGGCGAGAAAGCCAAGTTTGATATCGTCCCCAAAAAGGATTTGAAGGTGGGCACCTATACCGACACCATCACCTTTGTGACTCGGGAAAACGCCACCGCCGCCATCAAGGTCACGGTAGTGGTGGAGAAGAAGCTGGCCCCCCTGACCGTGGAGCCCGCCACCCTGGACTTTGGCATCGTGAACGAGGGCTACACGGCTCTCAACCCCAAAACGGTCACGGTGAAAAACAACACGGAGTACGCCATCCGCCTGGAGCAGCCCTCCTCCTACAGCTATGAGGTCAGCATGCTGAGCCGGACCTCTCTGCCCGCCGGAGGCACCGCCACCTTCACCGTCCGTCCCCGGACGGGTCTCCCCGCCAACGCTTACAACGGCGTGGTGGAGCTCTGGGGCAGCGGCGAGTCCGCCAAGGTCAACGTGCAGTTCGCCGTGACCCGTCCCGCCGGTCCCTCCACCTTCTCCGACGTGGCCGCCGGAAGCACCTTCGCCTCCGACATCGCCTATGTCAGCCAGAAGGGTCTGATGAGCGGCGTGGGCGAGGGCCGGTTCAATCCTCAGGCTCCCATCACCCGGGGCCAGCTGGTGACGATTCTCTACCGTCTGGACGGCCAGCCCGCCGTCAGCGGCGCGGGCTTCCCCGACGTGGCGGCCGGGTCCTACTGCGAGAAGGCGGTAAAGTGGGCTTCCGCCAACTCCATCACCGCCGGAGGCAAGGACGGCCTCTTCCGGCCCAACGACTCCATCACCCGGGAGCAGCTGGCTACCTTCCTCTTCCGCTATAACGGCTACAAGGGCTATGTGACCACCCAGCGCGCCAACCTGAGCAGCTTCTCCGACGGGGCCTCCGTGGCCTCCTACGCCAAGGAAGCCCTCTCCTGGGCCAACGGCGCGAAGCTGGTGAACGGCACCACCGACGGCCGCCTGAATCCCTCCGGCGGCGCGACCCGGGGCCAGGCGGCGGCGATTCTCCATCGCTTCTGCGTGAGCATCGGGCAATAAGAAAAGCGCCCCCCAAGAAAACAAACGGCCCCCGGAAACCCATACGGTTTCCGGGGGCCTTCGTGTTTGCGGGAAGGGCGAAAGCGCCGGCACGGTCAGAGGCTGGCGGCGATGGCGTCCAGGAATTCCTCGCTGTCCACGCCCCGGGCCTGGAAGCCGGGCTCCACCAGGGGGAGGAGGTCCTTGGTCATCACGCCCCGCTCCAGCGTCCGGAGAGACGCGTCCTCCAGCCGCTGGCCGAAGCGTACAAGCTCCGGGAGCTTGTCCAGCTCGCCCCGGCGTTTCAAAGCGCCGGACCAGGCGAAGATGGTCGCCATGGGATTGGTGGAGGTTTTTTCTCCCTTGAGGTAGCGGTAGTAGTGCCGGGTAACCGTGCCGTGGGAGGCCTCAAACTCCATGGTCCCGTCGGGGGAGACCAGTACCGAGGCCATCATGGCGAGAGAGCCGAAGGCGGCGGCGATCATATCGCTCATCACGTCTCCGTCGTAGTTTTTCAGCGCCCAGATAAAGCCGCCCTTGGAGCGGATGACCCGGGCCACGGCGTCGTCGATCAGCGTGTAGAAATAGGTGATGCCCCGCGCCTCAAACTCCGCCTTGTAGGAGGTCTCGTACTCCTCCTCAAAAATCCGCTTGAATTCCCCGTCGTAAATCTTGGCGATGGTGTCCTTGGTGGAGAACCACAGGTCCTGCTTTTGGGCCAGGGCGTACTGGAAGCAGGAGCGGGCGAAGGCCCGGATGCTCTTTTCCAGGTTGTGCTGGCCCTGCCAGACAGCGGGGCCGTCCACGGTCTGGACGTTCAGGGTCCTTTCCGTCCCGCTCTCCCCCCGGAAGGTGAGGGTGGCGGTTCCCGGCTCCTCCGTGGTCATGTCCACGGCTTTGTACATGTCGCCATAGGCGTGGCGGGCGATGGTGATGGGAGCCTCCCAGTTTTTCACCACCGGCTTGATACAGGGCAGGACAATGGGTGCCCGGAAGGCGGTGCCGTCCAGGATGGCCCGGATGGTACCGTTGGGGGACTTCCACATCTCCGTCAGCTCCGGGTACTCCTCCATCCGCTGGCGGTTGGGGGTGATGGTGGCGCATTTCACCGCCACGCCCAGGCGGCGGGTGGCCTGGGCGGCGTCCACGGTAATCTGGTCCTTTGTGGCGTTGCGGCTCAGGAGCCCCAGGTCGTAGTACTCGGTTTTCAGGTCCACATAGGGCAGGATCAGCTTGTCCTTGATCATCCTCCAGAGGACGCGGGTCATCTCGTCCCCGTCCATCTCCACCAGGGGAGTGGTCATTTTGATCTTTTCCATAAGAGCGCCTCCGTCAATTGGCATGTTTCGCGTAGTAGTTCATCAGGCAGCCGTCCAGGATGATCTCCCGCTCCTCTGCCGTCAGGCCCCGGACATGGAGGGTGATTTCCGCCTCGCCGCCATCCGCCTTGAGAACCTTGGCGGGGATATCCTCCCGGCCCTCCTGAATGGCTTCCCGGAGCTTCGGGACGAATACGCAGTCTCCTGCCTCATAGGGGAAGTCCGTCCCCTCATCCAGGGTGAAGGGCAGGATACCCCAGTTGATGCAGTTGGAGCGGTAGCGCTTGGTAGCAAAGGCATAGCAGATGTTGGCAAAGCCTCCCAGCACCTTCTGGCAGGAGGCGGCCTGCTCCCGGGCGGAGCCGTCGCCAGGCCGGTTGGCGAAGACACAGGAGCCAAATTGGGTTTTCCCCGCGTCCGCACCGCAGCGGTCCAGCAGGGCCTTTAGCCTCTCAGGCACATTCCCCGCCAGCCGTCCGGCCTCGCGCTCCGCGATTTCCTTGGCGCGGCCCACGTACGCCGGTTCCCGGCGGGACAGGGTGAACTCCGCCAGCCGCAGGGGATTGGAGCGATAGGAGGAGGTCTCCCCGGAGGGAATCAGCTCGTCGGTGGTGGTCACCGGATCCCGGAGCACCGCCGACAGCTCTACCAGCAGGTTTTCCGCCAGGGGCCGCATCTTGGGCCAGTCGGTGATGTTGGGCCCCAGGATCAGCTCCTCCTCCGGGCGGGGATGGCCAAAGCCGTTGTAGACCCGCTTGCCGTACACGCCCTTGTCAAAGTGGTAGGGACGCCGGACGGGTGCGTATTCAATCTCTGTGGCGGGGGTGATGTTTCCGCCGTTCCTGGCCGTGGCGGCGATGGACCGGGCGTCCATCAGGCACACGGCGGCGAACTGGCCCTCGCCGGGCTTGGAGCCCTCCCGGTTGGGGAAGTTTCTCGTGGTGTGGCGGAGGCTGAGGCCGTTGTGGGCAGGCACGTCCCCCGCGCCAAAGCAGGGCCCGCAGAAGCTGGGCTTGATTACCGCGCCGCTTCGCAGCAGGTCCGCCGTGGCCCCGATGTTTGTCAGCTCCAGACTGACAGGGACGCTGGTGGGGTACACGTCCAAGGTGAAATACCCGTCGCCGCAGCTGCCGCCCCGGAGGATATCCGCCGCCTCGGTGATGTTGTCGAAGAGCCCCCCGGCGCACCCGGCGATGACTCCCTGATCCGCCCAGACGCCGCCGTCCCGGACCTTCTGAACCAGGTTGATCTTGGCTTTGGGATAGCGTTTTCGCGCGTCCGCCTCCACCGTTGCCAGGATGTCTTGGGCGTTTTCCAGGAACTCCCGGATGGTCCATGCGTTGGAGGGGTGGAAGGGCAGGGCGATCATAGGCTCGATTTGGGAGAGATCCAGCTCGATGTACTTGTCGTACCAGGCGTACTCGCCGGGATGGAGCTCCTGGTACTCCTCCCCCCGCCCGTGGGCCTCGTAAAAGCCCCGGGTCTCTTCATCGGTCTCCCAGATGGAGGAGAGGCAGGTGGTTTCCGTGGTCATAACGTCAATGCCGTTGCGGTAATCGATGGGCAGACCCGCCACGCCCGGTCCGGCGAACTCCAGCACGCGGTTGTTCACAAAGCCGTTTTCAAAGGTGGCCTTCACCAGGGCGATGGCCACGTCGTGGGGCCCCACGCCCCGTTTCGGCGTGCCGGTGAGGTATACCAGAACAACCTGGGGATAGGGCACGTCCCATGTGTTTTTCAGCAGCTGCTTGGCCAGCTCCGGCCCGCCCTCGCCCACGGCCATGGTGCCCAGAGCGCCATAGCGGGTGTGGGAGTCGGAGCCCAGAATCATTTTGCCGCAGCCCGCCAGCTGCTCCCGGGCATAGGAGTGAATGACGCTTTGGTTGGCGGGGACGTAGATTCCGCCATACTTCCGGGCGGCGGAGAGGCCGAAAACGTGGTCGTCCTCGTTGATGGTGCCTCCCACGGCGCAGAGGGAGTTGTGGCAGTTGGTCAGGGCGTAGGGAAGGGGAAATTCCCGCATGCCGGAGGCCCGGGCCTGTTGGATAATGCCCACATAGGTGATGTCGTGACTGGCCATGGCGTCAAAGCGGACCTGGAGCTTTTCCGGGTCGCCGGAGACGCTGTGGGCTTGGAGGATACTCCAGGTCAGGGTCCGTTTCCGGCCCTCCGCGGGAGAGAGGGGAGCGGAGGCGTGAAGGCCGCCCTCCGAGAGGAAAACGCCGTTGTCGTGAAGGGTAATCATAGCGGAAACCTCCTGAAATCAGCTCCTGTCTGCCAGGGGCACATAGGGTACCCGTTTGCAGACGGTTTTGTAGGCGGGGCGGATGATCCGCGGATCGTCGGCGCAGCATTCCTCCATGCGGTGAGCGCACCAGCCGGGCATGCGGGCGCTGGCGAAGATGGCGGTATACAGGTCTGTGGGGATGCCCAGCAGGCGGTACACGAAACCGGAGTACAAATCCACGTTGGCGCAAATGGGCTTGTCGGAGCCCCGGATTTCCTGAAAGACCTGGGGAGCCAGCCGCTCCACGGATTCGATAAGGTCCAGCTGATCCACCATGCCCCGCTTCTCCGCCAGATGGCGGGAGAACTGCTTCAAAATCTCCGCCCGGGGGTCCGAGAGGGTGTAGACCGCGTGGCCCATGCCGTAGATCAGTCCGGTGCCGTCCCCCAGCTCCCGGCGGAGGATGCGAACCAGCTGGTCCTTGACCTGGCCGTCGTCCTTCCAGTCCCGGACGGCGTTTCGCAGGTACTGCATCATTTCCACCACCTTGATGTTGGCTCCGCCGTGGCGGAAGCCCTTCAAGGACCCCACCGCGGCGGCGATGGAGGAGTAGAAATCCGTTCCGGTAGAGGTGAGGACCCGGCAGGCAAAGGTGGAGTTGTTGCCACCGCCGTGCTCCGCGTGGAGAATCATGCACAGGTCCAGAAGCTTTGCCTCGTCGTCATCGAATTTCGAGTCCTTGCGCAGGGTGTAGAGGAAGTTTTGAGCCACGCTGAGATCTGTCCGGGGACGGTGGAGGTAAAGGCTGTCCTTGTCAAAGTAATGCCGCTTGGCGGCGTAGGAGTGAGCCACGATGGTGGGGGTTCGGGCCACCATGCGGAAGGACTTGAAGAGCTCGTTCTCCAGTGTCATGTTCTCCGCCTCTCCGTCGTGGGAGTGGAGAGCCAGGATACAGCTGGACAGCTTGTTCATGATGTTTTTATTGGGAGAGCGGAGGATCATATCCTCGGAGAAGTAGCTGGGAAGCTGGCTCCACCGGGCCATGAGGACCTGGAAGTCCTCCAGCTGGGAGGCGGTGGGAAGCTGGCCGAAGAGGAGGAGGTACACCGTCTCCTCAAAGCCGAAGCGGTCCTCCTGGATACACCGCTGAATGAGGTCCTCAATGCTGATGCCCCGGTAGAAGAGCCGGCCTTTTCTGGGGACCTTCTCACCGTCTAAAAGGTCATAGCCGTCTACGTCGCCGATGCTGGTGACTCCGGCGATGACGCCGGTGCCGTTGGGATACCGGAGGCCCCGCATGACGTCGGCGCCCGTCCGGCCGGAGGGGAAGATGTCGTTGTCCCGGATGAAGTCCTCGGAGCCGCTGACAAAGGACAGGGAGGATTCGATCAGCTCCTGGTGCCGGAGCATCCGGTGCAGGTCTCGTTCGGTTTTGTAAGACATATCTGGAAACCGCCTTTAAAGAATATCGGAGCCCGGCCGCCGGAGACCCGGCGGGAGCAGATTTTATTCATTATAATAGATTTTATAGACAATTTCAATGCCCTAAATTGCCGATGATTCGGCAATTTTCCGGGTAAAACTTATCGTTTTCAGCGGGTGGCCCTTCGCTGCCCACGGAAATGTCTGCCGCGCTTGCGCCTTCCGCACGCTCCACAATGGGTTTGGGCTTTGCCGCCAAAGGGGGATGGAAGAATTCAAATTCCATTGCTTGCGTATTGCGCTGGAAAATGTTATACTGATACGCAAACGGGGAAAGAGGGATGGAAGCCATGGAATATTTATGGAAAGACCGAAAGCGCTTTTTGGGTATGCCCCTGTCGTTTACCCGGTATCGCCTCAGCGAGGACCGGCTGTTTTGTGAAACGGGCTTTTTGAATGTGAAATCCGACGAGGTGCTGCTTTACCGGGTACGGGACCTGCGATTGTCTATGAGCCTGGGCCAGCGCGTCTTTGGTGTGGGCACGGTGTGCGTCGTCTCCTCGGACAAGAGTATTCCGCGACTGGACCTGAAAAACATAAAGGCTCCCCGGGAGGTTAAGGAGCTGATCCACAAAAATGTGGAAGCGTCCAAGGACAAGCGCCGTATGCGGGCCACCGAGTTGCTGGGCGGGGAGGAAGGCCCGGTTTGCCAGGAGTACGACGAGGACGCGGAGCTGGATATGGACGAGGATGAAATCTGAGCGGTGCGGCGGCATCATGGCTATCCGGGACAACGAGGGCGGTGTCGTTGAGGAATGATTTTGCCGCGAATTCGAAGAAAGTTTTCACGGTGGGAAATAGGCGCCGTCGCTGGTGATATGGGCCGTTGTCAAGGCTGGAATAGCAATACCAAGAGGAAGCGTTTTAGCGCTTATAAACATCTCAATAAAAAGTCCAGGGGGTCGTCGTAAGACGGCCCCCTGGACTTTTGGAGAGTGTATAGCAGGTAAGCGCAAGGCTTACAACTCGCAGAGCTTCAGGAGTTCCTCCCAGTTGCGGTCGACTTCCTTCTGGGTCTGCTCGATCATCCACTCATTGCCTGGCTTGAACATATGGGCGAAGCGGCCCTGGGCCTTGAGGTATTCCTCAACCGGCAGCTTGTTCTTGGGCTTGTAGCTTAAGATGTACTTGCCCTCAATGACCTCGTAGAGAGGCCACACGCAGGTCTCCACCGCCAGCTTGGTGATCTCCATCAGCTTCTCGCTGGGATACCGCCAGCCTCTCGGGCAGGGCGCCATCACGTTCAGGAAGGCCGCGCCGGGGGTGTAGATGGCCTTGTGGGACTTCTCCGTGATGTCCTTGAAGTTCCCAATAAACGTGGTCTGAGCCACATACGGAATTCCATGGGCCACCATGATCTTCGTCAGGTTCTTCTTCTGCTGGGGCTTGCCGGGGACCACCTTGCCCACCGGGGTGGTGGTGGTGTCGGCGAAGTGGGGCGCGGAGCTGGAGCGCTGGATGCCCGTGTTCATGTAGGCTTCGTTGTCATAGCAGACATAGACCATGTCGTGGCCCCGCTCCATAGCGCCGGACAGGCTCTGGAAGCCGATGTCATAGGTTCCGCCGTCGCCGCCGAAGGCGATGAACTTGTAGGTCGCGTCAATTTTGCCCCGCTTTTTCATCGCGTGGTAGGCGGTTTCCACGCCGGACAGGGTCGCCGCCGCGTTCTCAAAAGCGTTGTGGATGAAGCTGTCCTTGTAGGACGTGTAGGGGTACATGAAGGAGGAGACCTCCAGGCAGCAGGTGGCGGAGCAGACCACCGCGTGGTCCTCCGGCTCCAGCGCCCGCAGCACCGTCCGCACGGCGATGGGGCAGCCGCAGCCCGCGCACATTCTGTGACCGCCGGTGAAGCGGTCCTCTTTCATGACGTTTTCTTTCAGATTATAGGCCATTTTGACTGTTCCCTCCTTATTCCCGCACGTCCAGGTAACGGTAGGTCTCGCCCACATCGCCGGTCTGGGCGATCTTCTCCAGGTCCGCGAACACGTGCTGGATGCTCTCCACCCGCACGTCCCGGCCGCCCAGGCCGTAGATATAGCTGATGCCCTTGGGGCCGCTGATTCCATTGGCGTAGAGTCCCGCGCAGGTTTCCGCGAAGATGGGGCCGCAGTGGGCGTTGAAGCTGTCGTCCTTGTCCATGGCGGCGAAGGCCTTCACGTTTTTCAGAGCCTCGGCGATCTCCACGGCGGGGAAGGGGCGGAAGGAGCGGATCTTGATCATGCCCACCTTCCTGCCCTGGGCCCGGAGCTGCTTGATGGCCTCCCGGGCGGTGCCGGCGGAGGAGCCGATGATGATGATGGCCTCTTCCGCATCGTCCATCTCGTATTTTTCAATCAGCCCGTACTGCCGGCCCGTCCAGGCGGCGAACTCGTCCGCCACCTTCTTGATGACGTCCTTCGCGTCCATCATGGCCTGTGCTTGGGCCCGCTTGGTTTCCATGTAGTACACGGGGGTGGAATAGGGGCCCACAGCGATGGGCTCGTCCTTGTTCAGGAGGTAGTGCTGGGGTTTGTACTCGCCCACGAACTCCCGGACCTTCTCCGTCTCCTCCAGCTCAATGTTCTCAATGGCGTGGGAGGTGATGAAGCCGTCCTGACAGATCATGATGGGCAGGCTCACCGCCTCGCCGATCCGCATGGCCTGGAGATAGTTGTCATAGGCTTCCTGGTTGGTTTCGGCAAACAGCATCAGCCAGCCCGCGTCCCGGACCGCCATGGCGTCGGAGTGGTCGTTGTTGATGTTGATGGGGCCGGACAGGGCGCGGCAGGAAACCGCCAGGGTGATGGGCAGACGGTCGGAAGCGGCCACATACAGCATCTCGGCCATGTAAATGAGGCCGCAGGAGCTGGTGGCGGAAATCGCGCGGCATCCGGCGGCTTCCGCACCGATGCAGGTGGACATGGCGCTGTGCTCGGATTCCACGGCGATGAAATCGGTATCCACCTCGCCGTTGTCCACGTAGGCGGAGAAGTACTGGGGAATTTCGGTGCTGGGCGTGATGGGGTAGGCTCCCATGACGTCGGGGTTGATCTGCTTCATCGCGTAGGCAATGGCTTCGTTGCCGGAAAGTCTCTCTCGAATACTCATTTTATCCTGGCCCCTCCTTACTTTTCGTCCTTGACCATGGTGATGGCCCCGAAGGGGCAGACATTGGCGCAGATGCCGCAGCCCTTGCAGAAGAAGTAGTTGAAGTCCTCCCGCTTGCCTTCCTTGTTGACCGGGATGGACATATCCGGGCAGACAGGGGCGCACAGCAGGCACTGCCTGCACTTGTCCATATCCAGCACCGGCTTCATGGTCCGCCAGTCGCCGGTCTCCACCACTTGGGAGGTGCCGCCCTCGAAGATGGCGCCGCCGGGGGTGATGTCTTTCCATGTGACCTGAGGGGTCATATCCTTCGCTAAATGGCTCATCCTTCCTTGACCTCCTCCATAGAGCGTTTCAGGGCCCGCATGTTGCCCTCGATGACCTGGGGTTTCGTGGCGAACTTGTGCTTAAAGGAGGCTTCCATGTCCTTGACGAATTCCTCCGCGTCCACCACGCCGCTGACCTTGACAATCGCCGCCAGCATGGGGGTGTTGGGGAAGTTCTTGCCCAGCTCCTCCTCGGAAATCTTCCCGGCGTCGATGGCGCACACCCGGCCCTCGTAGCCCTTCAGCAGGGGGCGGAGCTCGGCGGGGGACTTGCCGGAGTTGATGACGATGGCTCCTTCTTTCTTGAGGCCCGCCGTCACGTCCACGGCGGAGATCAACGTCTCGTCCACCACGACTACATAGTCCGGCTCATAGATGTTGGAGTGGACCGTGCTCCGCTCCGAGCTGATGCGGTTGTACGCCGTAATGGGCGCGCCCATGCGCTCCGGGCCGTACTCTGGGAAGCCCTGGACGTATTTGCCCGTGTTGAACGCCGCGTCCGCCAGTAGAAGGGAAGCCGTCTTCGCCCCCTGGCCCCCACGGCCGTGCCAGCGGATTTCTACGATGTCTTTCATGCGCTGTTGACTCCTTTCGTTTCTTGCTTGGAGGCGGCGGAGACAGGGCTCCGGGTCCGTCCAAGCTCATTGTACCAGAAAGGCGGCGGGCAGTAAAGACCTGCCCGCCGCTGAAATGTAAGGAAATTACACCAGGGGGTCCAGCACGGCCTTGAAGTCGGCGATAATGTCCTCGGCGTCCTCCAGACCCACGCTGACACGAACCAGGCCCTCGGAGATGCCGGCGGCTTTCAGCTCCTCGGCGGAATAAGTAGAGTGGGTCATAGTGGCGGGATGTTCCACCAGGGTTTCGGCGTCGCCCAGGGAGACGGCCACGGTGCATAGCTCCAGCTTATTCAGAGCGGCAGCGGTGGCGGCCTTATCGGCTTTCAGCTCCAGGGCGATCATGCCGCCGGGGAGCTTCATCTGCTTCGCGGCGATCTCGTGACCCTCGAAGCTCTCCAGGCCAGGATAATAGACCTTGGAGACGGCGGGGTGGGATTCGAAGAAAGCGGCCACCTTCTTGGCGTTGGCGCAGTGGCGCTCCATGCGGATGTCCAGGGTTTTCATGCCCCGGGCCATCAGGAAGGCGTCGAAGGGACTCAGCACCGCGCCGGTTAGGTCTTTCAGGCCGAACATGCGGCACTTGCCCACAAATTCCTTGTCGCCGACGATGACGCCCGCGATGACATCTCCGTGGCCGTTGAGGTATTTCGTGGCACTGTGGACCACGGTATTAGCGCCCAGGGATAGAGGCAGCTGGAGATAGGGCGTGCAGAAGGTGTTGTCCACGATTACCCGGATGTCGGACTTGAAGTCGTGGGCGGTTTTGGCGATGAGGGCGATGTCCAGGATTTTCATGGTGGGGTTGCAGGGGGTCTCGAAATACACCACCTTGGTTTTATCGGTCAGCGCCTTTTTGAGGTTTTCAATGTCGCTCAGGTCGGTGAGGGTGACCTTGACGCCAAATTGACGCATACCATGCTCCAGCAAGGAGTAGGTGCAGCCGTACAGGGTTTCGTCCGCTACGATTTCGTCGCCGGAGGAGACGGAGCTCCACAGGGCGGTGGAGATAGCGCCCATGCCGGAGGCGGCTACCAGGGCGTCCTCGCCGCCCTCTAGGTCGGCCATTTTCGCCTCTACCAGCGCGGTGGTGGGGTTGCCCAGGCGGCTGTAAATATAACCCTCTTCTTTGCCGGCGAAACGGGCGCCGCCCTGCTCCACAGACGCAAACTCAAAGGTGGAGGTCTGGTAAATCGGGGCGCACAGAGAGCCGGCGGTGTTCTCTACCTTGCCGGCGTGAATTTGACGGGTGGCAAAGCCCTTGTTCTTACAGTTCATAATAGTTTACCTTCCTTTCTTTTTGAGCCGCCCGGTGTCAATTTTTGCGGGAAAAAGTTTGGGTTCAGTTTTTTTGCTATAAAAGCGTCTTTTTTTCTGGCAACAGGCGGACTTGTGAGAGTGTGTGGAGAGATCATTTAACAGCGGAATTAAGGTAAAGTTGACTATGGATTAAAGATAGGCGCTTTGATTTTTTGTCAACTTATAATAGTAATCATACCATTTTTTTCGCCGTGGTGTTAGTATGAGTTTTTGAGAATTTGTTAGCGTTTTAAGTGATAGCTATTTGACATTGCCCGGAAAGTGCTTTATAATACCGTTCAGATATTGTTCAGGCTTTACAGGAGGAACCGGCGCTATGACCTTTCAGCAGCTGACCTATGTGGTAGAAGTCTCCAAATGCGGCTCCATCAACAAAGCGGCCAACAAGCTGTTTCTCTCTCAGTCCGGCATTTCCACCGCCATCCGGGAGCTGGAGGAGGAGCTGGGTATCCAGTTCTTCGTCCGCAGCAATCGGGGGGTGGAGTTCACGCCGGACGGGCGGGAGTTTTTGGGCTATGCCGCGTCCCTTCTGGAGCAGAAGCAGTGGATTGAAACCCGCTACGGCGAGGCCCGGAACGCCGCTCCCGCCACCCATCTTTCCGTTTCCTCCCAACGGTATCCCTTTACGGAGGATGCCTTTATTGAACTGCTCCAGACCCCGGAGGCCAGCCGTTACCAATTTTCCGTCCGGGAGGTGGACATGGACGCCGTTATTGACGACGTGTATGACCACCGGGCGGAGCTGGGCGTCATCTGCCTGACGGAGCTGACGGAAAAGATGATCTTCCGCTTTTTGGATTCCCGAGCGCTGGTGTTCCATGAGGTGGCGGTGGTGGACCCCTGTGTTTACGTCCGCCGGGAGCACCCTCTGGCGGAAAGGCCCTCGGTGACGGAGGTGGACCTGGCGGGCTACCCTTATGTGTCCTTCGAGCGGGAACAGGGGGTGGCAGTGGATTTTTCGGAGGAATACCGGATGATATCTTTGAAGAAGCCCGCCAAGCAGATTCGGGTGAACAGCCGCAGCGCCATGCTGCGGGTGCTGTCCTACACCGACGGCTTTACCACCGGAAGCGGCCTGATCACGCGGAGCAGCGGCTATCGGAAGATCATCACCCTGCCCCTGGCGGAGAAAAGCGGCATCCGCATCGGCTGGATCGCACTGAAAAATGGCAAGCTCTCCGCCCAGGCGGAGCGGTTTTTGGGGCTGCTGGAGAAGCATATCCTGGAGTCCATCCGGTTTACAAACGAGACCCGGCAGTTCTGGAAGGAGGAGACTCTGTAAAGAGGGGAACCGCCGGGTGGAAGAAAAGTCGCGGTATGGAAAAGCGCGCCGGAAACCCGGCGCGCTTCAATATACGCTTAGACCGTATGCGCCTTCTCGGCTTCCAGAAGGGCCTTCTTGGCCGTGACGCCGGACTCGGCCACGTCATACTCCCAGTTCCAGGGGTCCTTTTTGCAGGCGCCGTCGGCGAAGGGGATGAAAATGGAGGCGATGCCCACAATGGCCAGCACCCAGCAGTACCACAGGTTGGGGATGATGTCCGTGGGGTTGATGTTGATGCCGCAGGCCACCGTCAGGGACGCGGCGGACAGCAGCTGCGCGCCGTAGGGGATGATGCCCTGGAACACGCAGGAGAACACGTCCAGCAAGGAGGCGGTGCGGCGGGGGTCCACCTTGTACTCGTGGCTGATTTCCTTGGCCATGTTTCCGCTGAGGACGATGGCCACCGTGTTGTTGGCCGTGGCGCAGTCCGCCAGGGAGACCAGGGCGGCAACGCCCACCTGGGCGGACTTGTTGCCCTTCATCATGCCCCGGAGGCTGTTGATGAGCCAGTTGATTCCGCCGTTGTGGGTGACCATTTCGCCCATGCCGCCGCAGAACAGGGTCAGGAAGAAAACCTCGTTCATGCCGGTGAAGCCGCTCCAGATGGCCTGGGCAAAGCCGAAGAGGTCCAGGGAGGCTGTGGCGACGCCGATGAGGCCGGCCACGAAGATGCCGATGGTCAGCACCAGGAATACGTTCATGCCGATGAGGGCCAGGAGGAGAACCAGCAGGTAGGGAACCACCTTGATAATGCTGTACTCGAGGTCGCCCATGCTGGCGGCCGTCTCAGGACGGCCCACAACCAGCAGGACCACCAGAGTGATGAGGGCGGCGGGCAGGGCGATGAAGAAGTTCACCCGGAACTTGTCCCGCATCTCGCAGCCCTGGGAGCGGGTGGCGGCGATGGTGGTGTCGGAGATCATGGACAGGTTGTCGCCGAACATGGCACCGCCCACGCAGGCGCCCACCAGCAGGGGGATGGACAATCCGCCCTTGTCCGCGACGCCCACGGCGATGGGGACGATGGCCCCGATGGTGCCCATGGAGGTGCCGGTGGCCGTGCCCATGAAGGCGGAGATGATGAACACGCCGGCGGCGAGGAACTGCACGGGGACCAGGGAGAGGCCCAGGTTGACCGTAGCGTCCCGGCCGCCCATGGAGGCGGCGACGCTGGAGAACGCGCCCGCCAGCAGGTAGATCATCAGCATGGTCAGCACGTCGATATTGGCCGCGCCCCGGGCGAAGATGGCGAAGCGCTCATCAAGGCTGCCCTTGGTGATGGCGAAGGCCACCAGCAGGGCGATGAACATGGCGGTGACAGAGGGGAACTGGTAGAATGCCATTTCAACGCCCTGAGCCTGGAGAATCAGGCCGGCGCCGAGGTAGATCACGACAAAAATCAGAAAGGGGACCAGTGCCAGGGCGCTGCTCTTTTTGTTTAAGTTGTGTTCCATTTCATTTCTCCTTTTCTTTACCGCTTGTGGAATACGCCTTCTTTCCTCTGTTTGCATAGTTTGCATAGTTTTCCGCTGAGAGTCTCCTTCTCTCTTGTGCAAAATTATAGCAGGTTTTGAAAAAAATCGGTAATAGCTATTTTTTAGAATCCATCCACGGTTTTGCTGATAGTGTACAAATTTTGTCAAAATTCAGAAAAACAGGAATCAGAAAGTATCTGAAAATTACCCGCAAAAAGGAGCGCCCGCACCGGGCGCTCCTTTCAAGCTTCCTTCTTTTTCCAGCGGTCCAGGGTGGGCAGCAGCTCCGCCATGTACGTCCGGTTGGCCTCCGGATCCCCGGGCATGTGGGGGAGGCACTGTTCCACCATCTCCTCCACGGTGCAGTCCCGGAGAAACGCCCCGTTGTTCCAGCACCACTCGCAGTAGTGCTGGTTGAGGGCCCCGTCCTGTTCCCGGCCCATGTGCTCGGGGGTGAGGGGCATGCCGCAGCTCTGACACCTGAGGCCCGAGGGATAGCCGAGAAGGTCGTTGATGGTCACGTTGAAGAGCTTGGAGATGGCTTGCAGGGTCTCGATTTCCGGTACCGTATCGCCCTGCTCCCAGCGGGACACGGCCTGCCGGGTGACGAAGAGCTTTTCGGCGATGTCGTTTTGGGAAAGGCCCGCTTTTTTCCGCAGGTCCGTGAAGATGTCTTTGAATTTCATGGGTCCGCCTCCTTTGTGGTATCAGCTTACCATGGAGGGGACAGGCCGTCAAGCAACCGTCGGTTGCGCTCTTACCGGGGCCGGGCGGCGAAGACCTTCACGCTCCGGGGGCCGATGGAGAACCGGCCGCTGGGGATGTCCGCGGCGGACTGGCCCGCCTCCCAGGTGTCCGCCAGCTGTTCCCAGACCAGACTCCGGGGCAGCTCCGGCAGCTCCACCTCCAGGGGCTTCCAGTAGGCGTTGGAGGCGGTATAGACGATCTGGGGCACTTCTCCCTCCGTCTGCCCGGCGAAGAGCACGCCCACGTAACGCTCGTGGTCCTCGAACTGGGTGTGCCAGGGGGTGACGCCGTGGAAGCTGACGTCGGGGAAGCCGTAGTACCCGTCGGAGAGGTTGGCCCGGAGGATGCGGAAGCGCTTGCGCAGGGCGATCATGAACTGGAAGAAGCGGAACATGTCCTTGTTCTCCTCCAGCATCCGCCAGTCCAGCCAGGAGGTCAGATTATCCTGGCAGTAGGCGTTGTTATTTCCAAACTGGGTGTTGCAGAACTCGTCCCCCGCCAGGAACATGGGGATGCCCCGGCTGCACATCAGCAGGGCGAAGGCGTTGCGGACCATCCGCCGCCGGAGGGTGTTGATCTCCGGGTCGTCCGTCGCCCCTTCGATGCCGCAGTTCCAGCTGTTGTTGTCGTTGGCTCCGTCGGTGCCTCCCCAGCCGTTTTTTTCGTTGTGCTTTACATTGTAGGAGTACAGGTCCCATAGGGTGAAGCCGTCGTGGCAGGTGATGAAGTTCACGGAGGCGTTCTTCCGCTCCCCGGACTGGTAGATGTCCCGGGAGCCCACCATCCGCAGCGCGGCGGCCTGGGCGCAGCCCGCGTCCCCCTTGAGGTAGCGGCGCATGTCGTCCCGGTAGCGGCCGTTCCACTCCGCCCAGCGGTTCCAGGCGGGGAAGGAGCCCACCTGGTAGAGCCCTCCGGCGTCCCAGGCCTCGGCGATGAGCTTCACGTCCCCCAGAATGGGGTCGAAGGCCATGGCCTGGAGGAGGGGGGGCTTGTTCATGGGGGTGCCGTCCTCGTTCCGCCCCAGGATGGAGGCCAGGTCAAAGCGGAAGCCGCTGATGTGGTAGGTGGTGACCCAGTAGCGGAGGCAGTCCATAATCATCTGGTGGACGATGGGGTGGTTGCAGTTCAGGGTGTTCCCGCAGCCGCTGAAATTGTAGTACTGCCCGCCGGGGGTGAGTAAGTAGTAAATGTTGTTGTCGAAGCCCTTGAAGGAGAAGAAGGGCCCGTCCTCGTTGCCCTCCGCCGTGTGGTTGAAGACCACGTCCAGATAGACCTCGATACCGTTTTCGTTGCAGTCCTGAATCAGGCGCTTGAGCTCGTTGCCCTCCCGGTTGTACTCCAGGCCGGAGGCGTAGCTGGTGTTGGGTGCGAAGAAGCTGACGGTGTTGTAGCCCCAGTAGTTGTAGAGCTGTTCCCCATCCACCTGCCGGGCGTCCTGCATCTCGTCGAACTCGAAGATGGGCATCAGCTCCACGGCATTGACGCCCAGCTCCTTTAAATAAGGAATCTTTTCCCGCAGCCCCTCGAAGGTCCCGGGAGCGGCCACGGCGGAAGACTCGTGGATGGTGAAGCCCCGGACATGAAGCTCGTAAATCACCAGATCCTCCATGGGGATCAGGGGCCGGGACATGTTGCCCCAGTCGAAGTCGTCCTTCACCACCCGGGCCCTGTAGTGCTGGTCCATGACGGACTTCACGCCCCACTGGCTCTGTCCCGTCACCGCCCGGGCGTAAGGGTCCAGGAGGTAGCGGGTCTTGTCGAAAATCAGGCCCTTCTCCACGTCCCGGGGGCCGTCCACCCGGAAGGCGTACTCGAACTCCTCGATGTTCAGCTTGAATACAATCATGGAGTACACGTTTCCGATGCGGTAGCGGTCCGGGAAGGGCAGGACGGCGTAGGGCTCCTCCTCCCCCCGCCGGAAGAGCAGCAGCTCGATGGCGGTGGCTCCGTGGGAATGGACCGTAAAGTTCACGCCGCCGGGGATGGCGGTGGCGCCGTTGATTTCGTAAAAGCCCGGCCGCACGTCGAACCCGTTTACGTGGTCCATGGGAACGAGATGGATGGTGCGGGGCAGGGCCACCGCGGGGGTCTCGGAAAGGGCCGCCTGGGCCGGGATATTGTCCTGTGTTTTCACCGGGAACTCCTTCCTAGCCGCTCCGGCGGCTGTAGAATACGGCTTCATTATACAACACCCCCTCAGATTTGTCATAGCTTTTTTCCCTTTTTGTGAGATTTCACAAAGTCTTTGTGGGAAAGTACCATTTATAATAAAGCCGAAGGTTTTTTCCGGCAGGGTGAAAAATTTCCCGCCGCCCAGCCGTGTTGTAAGCAGAAGGGAGTGAGGAACGTGGTTCCATTTGGTACCGATGAAACCATCCGCCGGATTGTCTCGGCCTACAGCGACATGCTGCTGCGGCTGGCGTGCGCCCGCCTGGGTTCCGCCGCCGACGCGGAGGACGCCGTGCAGGAGGCGTTTTTGCGCCTGCTTACCGCCCGGCCCGTATTCCGGGACCCGGAGCACGAAAAGGCCTGGCTGATCCGCGCCACCCTTCAGCGCGCCAGCGACATCCGCCGGAAGGCGGAACAGCGCAATGTCCCTCTGGAGGACGTGACGGAGCCCGCGGCCCCGGAGAGCCCCGGGGAGGAGCTCCGCTCCGCCGTCCGGGCCCTTCCGGAGATGTACGGGGCCGTCATCCACCTCCATTACTACGAGGGATATTCCATCAAAGAAATTGCCAAACTGCTGGGCCTGCCCGCCGCCACGGTGGGCACCCGCCTGGCCCGCGGCCGGGAGCGGCTGCGGCAGATGCTGAGGGAGGACGTTGTATGAACGATTACCGAAAGGCTTTCGACGAGATCTCCTTTTCCGCGGATTTTCAGGAGCGGACGGCGGACCTGCTGCGAAATCGCGCCCGCGAATTGGAAAAGGAGTGTACTGACATGACTATCAGCAAAACCAAAAAGATCGCGGTGCTGGCCGCCGCCTGTATCGCCCTGCTGGCGGTGTCCGTGTCTGCCGCCATGCTGTGGCTCACCCCCGCCCAGGTGGCGGAGGAGCACGACCAGCCCCTGCTGGCGGAGGCCTTCAAGGGCCCCGACGCCATTGAGATCAACGAAACCGTGGAGAGCGGGGACTTCTCCATCACCCTGCTGGGCCTGGTGTCCGGGCGGAACCTGGACGTTTTGAACCAGGACCTGGAAAAGGACCACACCTATTCCGTCCTGGCCCTGCGCCGCCTGGACGGGGAGCCGCTGGAAAATGAGACCTTCGATTTCAGCGGATATGTCATGACCCCTTTGATAGCGGGCTGTTCCCCTGCGGCGGTGAACAACTGGACGTTGGGCGCCTTTGCCCAGGGCTTTGCCAAGGACGGTGCGTACTATTACCTGCTGGACACCCAGAGCATTGAGATGTTCGCGGACCGCACGGTCTATATGACCTTCTACGAGGGCTTTGTGCCCAATAACACCATTTTCACCATGGCAGACGACGGGACCATCGCCTTCTGCGACGATTTCACCGGCGTCCACGCCCTCTTCACCCTGCCCCTGGACTCCGCCAAGGCGGACCCTGCAGCGGCGGAGGCGTTCCTGACGGAGAATGACATGGGCTGGACCAACGAACGGACGGAACCGGAGGGGGAATGGGAAATCGAGCGCCATGAGACGGAGGACGGCGAGGAGATTTTCCTCCGGCCCGAGGACGGCGGCACGGACGCGAGCCAGTAAGAAAAAAGAGGACCGGCGGGGACGCTTCCCCTCCGGTCCTTCTCTATATTCACAGACTTTACAGGAGGGTAATTCCCGCCTTCTCACAGCCTTCCAGGGTCTCCTTGTCCCAGAGGCTGGCCTGGACCTCGCCGATGTGGCAGGCCTCCAGCAGCAGCATGCAGACCCGGGACATGCCGATGCCGCCGCCGATGGACTGGGGCAGCTCCCCGTTCAAAAGCATTTGGTGGAAGGGCAGATTCCGCCGCTCGTCGCATCCGGCGGCGGTGAGCTGGCGGTCCATGGCCGCCGCGTCCACCCGGATGCCCATGGAGGACACCTCGAAAGAGCGCTGGAGCACCGGGTTCCACATGAGAATGTCCCCGTTCAGCTCCCAGTCGTCGTAGTCCGGGGCCCGGCCGTCGTGGCGGTTTCCGGATTTCAGGGTCTTGCCGATCTGCATGAGGAACACCGTCCGGTGCTTCCGGCAGATTTCCGTCTCCCGCTCGGCGGGGTCCAGGTACGGGAAGCGGTCCTCCAGCTCCTGGGTGGTGATGAAGTACACGTCCCGGTCGGGCCGGAAGGTCAGGGCGGGGAAGTGGTTGCGTAGAACGGAGGCGGTGTCGCACAGCCCGCCCACGATGTCCCGCACCGTGTCCTTTAGATACTGGAGCTTCCGGTCCTCCTGGCCGATGTGCTTTTCCCAGTCCCACTGGTCCACGTAGATGGAGTGGAGATTGTCCACCACCTCGTCCCGGCGGATGGCGTTCATGTCGGTGAAAAGACCCATGCCCCGGGGGAACTCATAGCGCTTTAACGCCAGGCGCTTCCACTTGGCCAGGGAGTGGACGACCTGACCCTCGGCCCCTACATCGGGGATGTCGAAGGTCACAGGCCGTTCCACGCCGTTCAGATCGTCGTTCAGGCCGGTGCGTCCGTCCACAAACAGGGGGGCGGAGACCCGGTGAAGGTTCAGCCGGAGGGTGAGGTTGCGCTGGAAGTCCTCGTGGATGAGTTCAATGGCCCGCTGGAGCTCATTGTTGCTCAGGGGCATCCGATAGCCCTGGGGGATGGTGAGCTTGCTCATGTGATAAAACCAGTCCTTTATTCAGATTATGCGGGGGAGGGATTACAGCTTCTCAAGACCGAGGCGGAGGCGGCGGAGGGTCTCCTCCCTGCCTAAGATGTGGCAGATTTCCACCGCGCCGCCGGGAGTTACCTGCTTGCCCGCCGCGGCGATGCGGACGGGCCACATCAGCGTGGCGTTCTTCACGCCCAGCTGCTCCGCCAGGCCGATGAGGCAGTCGTGGACGGAATCCTGAGTCCAGCTTTCCAGGGCCTCCAGGGCGGGGACGGCGGCTTCCAGCATGTTCCGGGAGACCTCCGCGTTGGTCTTGGATTTTTTGTTGGTGAAGAGGGAAACGTCATACTCCGGCAAAGCGTCGAAGAAGTCCACCTTCTCCGGGATGTCCGTCAGCTTCTCGCACCGGGCCTGGAGCAGGGCGGCCACCGCCGTCGGGTCAACGGCGGGTTTTTTTACGGCCTGCCGGATATAGGGCTCCGCGGTTTTGGCGAAGTCCTCCGGGGTCATGGCCCGCAGGTACAGGGCGTTGAAGTAGGTCAGCTTTTCGATGTCGAAGATGGCGGGGGACTTGGAGATGCCCGCGATGTCGAAGGCGTCCACCAGCTCCTCCAGGGAGAAGACCTCCTGCTCGCTGCGCTCCCCCTTGGGGGCCCAGCCCAGCAGGGCCACGTAGTTCAGCACGGCGGGGGTCAGATAGCCCTGGGCAATCAGGTCCTCATAGGAGGGGTCCCCGTGGCGCTTGCTCATCTTGTTGTGCTGGTCCCGCATGACGGGGGAGCAGTGGACGTAGGTGGGAATCTCCCAGCCGAAGGCCTCATACAGCAGATTGTATTTCGGCGCGGAGGAGAGGTATTCGCTGCCCCGGACCACATGGGTGATGCCCATGAGGTGGTCGTCCACCACGTTGGCGAAGTTGTAGGTGGGCAGGCCGTCCCGCTTCAAAAGCACCTGGTCGTCCAGGGTCTTGTTCTCCACGGTGATGTCGCCAAAGCTCACGTCGTGGAAGGTGGTGGTCCCCTCCTGGGGGATGCGCTGGCGGATGACGTAGGGCATTCCCGCCAGCAAGTTGGCGTCGATCTCCTCCTGAGAGAGCGCCCGGCAGGGGTCCGCCGCCCGGTCAAAGTTTCCGCTGTCCTCCTCGGACTCGGTTTTCTCGCAGAAGCAGTAGTAGGCCGCGCCCTTTTCCACCAGGAGCTTGGCGTACTTCCCGTAGAGGTCCCGGCGCTCCGACTGGATATAGGGCCCCGTGGGGCCGCCTACGTCGGGGCCCTCGTCATGGGTCAGGCCGCACTCGGCCATGGTGCGGTAGATCACGTCCGTGGCGCCCTCCACCAGGCGGCCCTGGTCCGTGTCCTCAATGCGGAGGATAAAGGTGCCGTGGTGATGCCGGGCGATGAGCCAGGTGTACAGGGCGGTGCGGAGATTGCCCACATGCATGTAGCCCGTGGGGGAAGGGGCGAAGCGGGTGCGGACCGTCCCCTTGGGGATGCGGTCCTCCATGTCCTGGAAAAAGCGGCTGTCGGTCGCCATAGGTAAACCTCCATGTCAAGCCGGGGAAGCCCGGCGGGTTTGGTAATAAGACACTGCCATTATCCACGCTTTGGGAGAAAAAGTCAAGGGCGCCCCTTCCGGTTTCCCGTTCCTTTTTTGCCAGATACGCTAAAAAAGCCGCCGCGCAAAGCCTTGGCTTTCAGTCCCTTCGTCACTTGCAAAGGGAAAGGGGGCTTGTTAGAATATTTGAGGGGCGGACAGGCTAAGCGGTCAAGCCCCTTCCCGATATTGAAAACTGATGATACTGATGATGAGGTGCGTATGTATCAAACCGTGATTTTCGACCTGGACGGGACCCTTTTGGACACCATCGAGGACCTGGCCGCCGCGGGGAACTGGGTCTGCCGCCGCAACGGCTGGCCGGAGCACTCCCTGGAGGCGTTCAAGGCCATGGTGGGCCACGGCATCCCCAACCTGGTTTCCAAATTTTCCCCCGAGGGCTGCAAGAGCCCCCTGATTCTGGTGAACACCCTCGCCCAGTTCAGTGAGTACTACGGGGAGCATAACATGGACGCCACCGCGCCCTATCCCGGCGTCCCGGAGCTTTTGGAGCGGCTGAAAGCCGCCGGGATCCAGATGGCCGTCTACTCCAACAAGGCGGACAGCTTCAGCCGGGAGATCGTGGAGCACTACCTGCCCGGCTTTTTCCGGCTGGTCCGGGGAAAGGTGGACGGCGTGCCTGTGAAGCCGGACCCGGCGGGGCTTCGCGGCGTCATGAAGGAGCTGGGCGCGGAGCCGGAAACCACCCTCTTCGTGGGGGACAGCGCCACGGACATCCACACCGGCCATAACGCGGGCTTGAAGGCCTGCGGGGTCACCTGGGGCTTCCGCCCCCGGGCCTCCCTGGAGGAGGCCGGGGCGGACCGCTTGGCGGACACCGTGGAGGAGCTGGAAGCCGCCGTTTTGGAGGGGCCATGGTCCTGAGCTTTGAACAGGCGGGGGACCTGCTGGACACGCTGGCGGAGTCCTTCCCGGAGGCCCTTTTCGACGGGCTCAACGGCGGCGTGAACTTCCAGAAGGGGGCCGTGCCGGACCAGGAGTTTCCCAAGGGGCAGGTATACATCCTGGGGGAGTATTGCGACGATCTGCTGGGACGGTATATCAACCTCTACTATGGTTCCTTCGCCGCCATGGCGGAAAACGAGGACTGGACCGAAGAGGACTGGGAGCGGGAGCTCCGGCAGACACTCTCCCACGAGCTGACCCACCACATGGAGGGCCGGAGCGGCCTGCACGCCCTGGACGACAAGGACGAGGCGGAGATGGCCGCCTGGCGGGAGGAATACGGGGAGAGCGATTCTTGAAAAAACCGGAAGGGGAGGCCCCTTCCGGTTTTTTGCCGCTATTTCGTGGGAAAGCCGAACTGCTTTCGCGTATCGAAGAGGAACCGCAGGAAGCTCTCCGGGTAGGGAATGAAGGCTCCCCGGCCCAGCATGTCCAAAATTTCCTCCAGAGAGGCCCAGCGGACGGCCTGCACCTCTTCTTCCTGGAGGGTCAGGCCCTCCAGGGAGAGGTCCTTTGTGAGGATGTAAAAATCGTCAAAGCCGCCGTCGAAGTTCACCGTCACCGAGGGCCGGAGGCCGCTCAGGTCCAGGGAAACGCCCAGCTCCTCCCGGACTTCCCGCTCCGCCCCCCGGCGGCTGGTCTCCCCGGCGTCCACGCCGCCGCCTACGGACACGTCCCAGAGGTTCGGGAAGATGAATTTTGACCGGGTCCGCTGCTGGATCAGCAGCCGCCCCCGGCGGTCAAAGACGCAGACGTGGACCACCAGCCGCAGCTCGCCGGGGCCCTTGGGGGCGCTTCGTTCCGCCGTCTTCCCCAGGGGGAGGCGGTTTTCATCGTATAAGTCTACCAGTTCCATAGCGCCCTCCCTTACTGCTTCGCCGCCGTCTTGTAGTCCCCGCCGGGGCGGTAGAAGGGACAGGCGGTGTTGGTCCCCTTCAAAAAGCGTTCCATCTCGTCCTCGTCCAGGTCCATGGCGCAGACGAAGGCTTCCAGCTCCTCGTCGTAGTCATAGCAGACACAGTCCTCGCAGATACTGCTCATGCGCATCACCTCTTAGAGGATGATAGCATAAATCCCGTCCACATCCAAGCGTTTTTTTATGACCAGCTCTTCCAAGACCTCCCGGCTCTCCGGCGACGCGGTCCAGCACAGGCCGCATCCGGCGGTGACGCTCCGGGGCACGGGAATCAGCCGCCCCGGCAGGCCCTCCTCCCGGCAGGCGGCCTCCATAGCCATGGCTCCCGCCGTGGTGCGGAAGGTCACCACGCACGTTTCGGCTTTTTGTCTCATCCCTCCAGCGCCTCCTGGGCCAGGACCCGGACCGCCTCCGCCGCCGCGTCGGTTTCCGCCTCCGTATTGAAATAGGACCAGGAAAAGCGGACGGCCCCCTGTTCCTCCGTCCCCAGGGCACGGTGGAGCCGGGGGGCGCAGTGGGCCCCGGGACGAGTGGCGATGTCAAAGCGCTCCGCCAGCTCGTCGGAAATTTCGGCGGAGTCCCAGTCTCCGATGTTCAGCGTCACAATGGGGGCCCGGACCGGAGCGGAGAAATCCCCGTAGACCGTTACCCCCGGCAGGTCCCGGACCGCCTCATAAAACCGGCGGACCAGGGCGTCCTCATGGGTGTGAATGTGCTCAATGCCGGTTTCCGCCAGGAAGTCCAGGGCGGCGCTCAGTCCCGCCAAGCCGTGGCCGTTGAGGGTCCCGGCCTCTAATCGGGTGGGATACTCGCCGGGCTGCGCCTGGGAGTAGCTTTGGACCCCGGTGCCCCCCACGGCGAAGGGGCGGATTTCCAGCCCCTCCCGGAGGCACAGCCCCCCAGTGCCCTGGGGGCCCATCAGGCTCTTGTGGCCGGTGAAGCACACCACGTCGATACCCAGAGCCGCCATGTCGATGGGCAGGCCCCCCGCCGTCTGGGAGGCGTCCAGAATAAAAAGCAGGCCGTGTTCCCGGGCGAAGCGGCCCACCCACGCGACGTCCACCACGTCCCCCGTCAGGTTGGAGGCGTGGGTGCAGACGATGGCCTTTGTTTCCGGCCGGAGAAAGCGCTGAAACCCGCCGTAGTTCAGCTGTCCCCGGCTGTCCGCCGGGACGAAATCCACCGCCCCTCCCGCCTCCCGGAGACGGTACAGGGGCCGGAGGACGGAGTTGTGCTCCAGGTCCGTGGAAATCACGTGGTCCCCCGGCCCCAGCAGGCCGCTGACGGCAATGTTCAGCGCCTGGGTGGAGTTCTGGGTGAAGCACACGTGGTCCGCCCGGGGACAGCCCAGCAGGGCGGCGAGCTTCTCCCGGGTCCCGTAGATGGTCCGGGCGGCGGACAGGGCCCCCTGGTGGCCCCCCCGGCCGCAGTTGCCGTAAGAGGACAGGGCTTCCAGAACGGCCCGGGCCACGGCGGGGGGCTTGGTCCGGGTGGTGGCGGCGTTGTCCAGGTAAATCACGGCTTGACCACCTTGGCCGCCCCCGCCAGCTTCTCCACGATGGCGTACATGTTGGTGACGCTCCCCACCGCCAGCGCCTCCGCCAGCCCGTAGTGGTTCAGGCAGGTGCCGCAGGTAAGAATTTCCACCCCTTGGGCCTCCAGACTTTTCAGGTCCTCCAGGGACTCGGAGCCCTGACAGGTGAGGCGGGCCCCGCTGTTGTAAAAGAGCATGGTGCCCGGCAGCTCCGGCAGCTGGCTGACGGCGTAGAGAAAGCCCTTCATCAGCACCGCGCCCAGCTCGTCGCTGCCCCGGCCCATGACGGCGCTGTCCACCGCCACCACCAGATTTCCCCGCTGGTCCGGGGCGCAGACCAGGGGCGGCTCCTCCAGGGGGGCCTCCCCGGAGGGAGCCGTCACCTCCATGGAGACCACAAATTCCTTCTCGCTCAGCTTCTCGGATTTGACCGCCAGCTTGTGCCCGGCGGCCATCCGGCTCAGGTTCTGCACGGCAATCTCATTGTCCACATGGACCTCCAAAATGCCCGGCTCCGTCATGGCCCGCAGGGCCCGGGTGGCCTTTACCACCGGAATGGGGCACTGCTCGCCTATGGCGCTTACGATGATTGTTCTCATCACCATACCTCCCGTTTCCGCCCGGGGGCGGAGGTTGTTTCCCCCATTGTACCGCCAGGGACGGCGGAAGGCAAGGGCTATTTTTTGAAAAGTATATCGCATGATTTTGGGGAAACTTCTTGACAGGGCCGGAAGAGGGCGGATACAATAGAAAAGTCAGATTTTAAAAGATGCGAGGTCGTTTTATGAAAACACCCTTTGTCACAAAAGAGCGGCTGGAGGCCATCGCCGCCCAATATCCCACCCCCTTTCACATCTACGACGAGAAGGGCATCCGGGAGAACGCCCGGCGGTTAAAGGCCGCCTTCGCCTGGAATCCCGGCTTCCGGGAGTATTTCGCCGTGAAGGCCACGCCCACCCCCGCCATTTTAAAAATCCTCTATGAGGAGGGCTGTGGCTGCGACTGCTCGTCCCTGGCGGAGCTGGCCCTGGTGGAGCGCTGCGGCGTCACCGGGGAGGAGGGGATTATGTTTTCCTCCAACAACACCACGGAAGAGGAGTTTCAAGCCGCCTGCCGCCTGGGGGGCATTGTCAACCTGGACGACATCACCCTCATCGACACCCTGACGAAGGCTGTGGGGAAGGCGCCGGAGAAGATTTGCTGCCGCTACAACCCCGGCGGGGTCTTCACCCTGGGGGAGAGCCGGGACGGCGCGCAGGTGATGGACACCCCCGGCGACGCGAAGTACGGCATGACCCGGCCCCAACTGGCGGAGGCGTTCCGGCGGCTGAAGGAGCTGGGGGCCAAGGAGTTCGGCATTCACGCCTTCCTGGCCTCCAACACGCTGTCCAACGACTATTACCCCGCCCTGGCCCGCATCCTCTTCCAATTGGCGGCGGAGCTCCAGGCGGAGACGGGGTGCCGGGTCACCTTCATCAACCTCTCCGGCGGCGTGGGGGTGCCCTACCGCCCGGAGGAGCCGGAAAACGACATTGCCGTTATTGGAGAGGGTGTGCGCGGGGCCTATGAGGAAATCCTGGTTCCCGCCGGGATGGACGGCGTGGCCCTCTACACGGAGCTGGGCCGCTACATGCTGGCCCCCTATGGCCATCTGGTTACCCGGGCCATTCATGAGAAGCATATTTACAAGGAGTATATCGGGGTGGACGCCTGCGCCTGCAACCTGATGCGCCCGGCCATGTACGGGGCCTACCACCATATCACGGTGATGGGGAAGGAGAACGCCCCCTGCGACCACAAATACGACGTGGCGGGAAGCCTCTGCGAGAACAACGACAAGTTCGCCGTGGACCGGATGCTGCCCAAGGTGGACCGGGGAGACCTGCTGGTGATTCACGACGCGGGGGCCCACGGGTTTTCCATGGGCTACAACTACAACGGCAAGCTCCGCTCGGCGGAGCTGCTCCTTCGGGAGGACGGCGGCGTGGAGCTGATTCGCCGGGCGGAGACGCTGGAGGATTATTTCGCGACCTTGATTTGGTGAGAAAAAGCCGCCTGGGAAGCAGCTTCCCAGGCGGCTTTTTGGGCATTAAAGCGTTCGAAGCGCGTCCACCAGGGCCGTCTTGCCCTCGGTTTTCTCGTCCTTCATCTTGATGATTCGGGCGGGATTTCCGGCTACCACGGCGCCTGCGGGTACATCCTCGATGACGATGGCCCCGGCGGCCACCACGGCGTTTTTGCCGATGTGGACCCCCTCGATGACCACGGCGTTGGCTCCCACCAGCACTCCGTCCTCCACGACGACGGGGGTGGCGGAGGCGGGCTCCACCACGCCGGCCAGCACGGCCCCCGCGCCGATGTGGCAGCGGGCCCCCACCGTGGCCCGTCCGCCCAGCACGGCCCCCATGTCGATCATGGTGTCCGGGCCCACCACCGCGCCGATGTTGATGACAGCCCCCATCATGATGACGGCCCCCTGGCCGATTTCCACCTTCTCCCGGATGATGGCGCCGGGCTCAATTCGGGCCTGGATACCCTTGAGGTCCAGAAGGGGCACGCCGGAGTTTCGACGGTCATTCTCTACGACGAGATCGGTAATCTTCTCCCGGTTGGCCTCCAGAATGGGACCCAGCTCCGCCCAGTCTCCGAAAACGGTGAAGCTGTTCCGGTCGCCAAAGACCTTGGCGGAGCCGAAGTCCACAGGGCCGGTGGTGTTGACGTAGAGCTTCACCGGGGTTTTCTTTTCCGAGTTTGCGATATAGTCGATAATTTCCTGTGCGTTCATAGGAACCTCCTGATAAACGAGATAGAGGGACGTGTGTGTCCGTTTTTCCTGCGGCGGTTAAGATGGAAATCGCGCTTAGGCGCCAAACAGAATTTTTTGCAGGTCGTATACCCCGTTGGGCTTCCCCGGCAGCAGCCGGGACATGTGCAGCGCGCCGTTGACAAAAATCTGGCGGCTGGCGGCCCGGTGGGTAAACTCCAGTTCCTCGTCGGGGCCGAAGAAGTGGACGGTATGGGTCCCCGCCACGGTGCCCCCCCGGAGGGAGTGAACACCGATTTCCTCCTTCCGCCGCCGTCCGGTGTTGCCTTCCCGGCCATAGACCGGGGTCAGGACGTGGGCGGGGTCCATGGCCTCCAGCAGCAGCTTGGCGGTGCCGCTGGGGGCGTCGGCCTTCTGGTTGTGGTGGGTCTCCGTCAGCTCGATGTCAAAGTCCGGTTTCAATACCCCGGACACCGCCGCCAGGGCCCGGCAGAGCACGGCCACACCCAGGGAGTAGTTGGCGCTCCACAGCACTGGAGCGGAGCTTCCCAGGGACTCCAGCTGTCGGTGCTGGTCCGGGGAAAACCCGGTGGTGCCGGAGAGCAGGGGCGTGCCGGTCCGGCGGACGTAGGAGGAGATTTCCGGCAGGGCCCCGGGCTGGGAAAAGTCGATGACCACATCGGCGACCCGGCCCAGCTTCCCCAACTGGTCCAGGTCCTCCCGGCCGAAGGCGGCCTCGATCTCATCCCCAGCGGTTTGGGCGGTCTCCTGAATGAGGAGGCCCATTTTGCCCCGGCCGATCAGGATATATCTCACAGTAGTCCCGCCTCCTCCAGCATAGACCGGAGGGCCGCCTGGCGCGCGCTGCTCATTTCGCACAGGGGCAGGCGCATGGGACCGGCGCTCAGGCCCATCATGTTCAGGGCGGACTTCACGGGGATGGGGTTCACCTCCATAAAGAGGCCGTTCATCAGCTCCAGGTATTTCAGGTGGTTTTCCAGAGCCCGGGCCTGGTTTCCACCGGCGTAGTCCGCTACGATCTGATGACACACGTCGGGACAGACATTGGCAAAGACGGAGATCACGCCGCTGCCGCCAATGCTCATCAGGGGGAGGGTGATGTCGTCGTTTCCGGAGTAGAGGGCGAAGTCCGGCCCCACACAGTGGGCGATCTTCATGGCATAGGACATGTCCCCGCTGGCCTCCTTAATGCCGGAGATCTGGGGGTGCTTGCTGAGCTCCTCCACAACGGAAATGGGGATGGAGCAGCCGGTGCGGCCCGGCACGTTGTAGAGCAGGCAGGGGATTTTCACCCGGTCTGCCGTCTCGGCGAAATGGCGGACCATGCCCTCCGGGTTGGCCTTGTTGTAATAGGGGGCGATGAGCAGCAGGGCGTCGGCTCCCATGTCCTGATACTCCACGCTCTTTTCAATTTGCGTGGCGGTGCAGTTGGAGCCGCTGCCCACGATGACGGGAACCCGGCCGTTTACCACCTTGATGGTGTGGGCCACCACGGAGGCGTCCTCCTCGTGGCTCATGGTGGGGTATTCGCCGGTGGTGCCCAGGGTGAGGATGCCGTCGGTCCCGGCGGCAATCTGCCGCTCCAGGAGGTTGGTAAGCGCGTCAAAGTTGACGCTGCCGTCCTGGTGAAAGGGGGTGATCATGGCGACGATGGAGCCGGTGGGGT
This sequence comes from uncultured Oscillibacter sp., assembly GCA_948916585.1. Taxonomy (GTDB): domain Bacteria; phylum Bacillota; class Clostridia; order Oscillospirales; family Oscillospiraceae; genus Oscillibacter. The sequence goes on from CAQXTN010000001.1 coordinate 49,939, forward strand.
TGTTGAATTTCATTTGAGTGCCCTCCAGATGTTTGTATAGTCGGATGGTGGCGGTTTGGTATAAAAAAAGCCGGTAGAGACCGCGCTCCTACCGACAGTGTGCACGCCGGGGGCGGCGTGACGGCTCTGTAAGCGGATAGCGCCCCCGTGGTTTATCACCACGGACAGTCCCGGAGGTCTTTCCCCCGGGCCCATCTCCCGCCCACGCCTGGACGGAGGATTCGGCGGAGCTGCCCCCGCCGCGTTCCCAGCCTGCCGGCTCCCGCGACTTCATCGTCTCCGCGCCTCTATCTCATTTTTTGCTATCATAACATCTCCCAAGCCCAGTTGCAAGAGGGAAGCGGAAAAAAATTCTTGTGGAAACCGACGAAAACGCCTCCGCCTCTTGCCTCCCTCCGGCGAGGCGTGCTATATTGAGAGTTATTGAATGAACGCTAAGGAGGCAACGTTATGCTGTCCGTTGTTGAATACCGCCGTGCTCTGCACCGCATCCCCGAGCTGGACGATCGCCTGCCGGAGACCTGCGCCTATGTACATTCCGCCCTGGCCAGCTTTGAGCTGGAGGCGTTTTCTCCCATTCCCTCCAGCGTCTGCGCCTATCTGGACGCCGGGAAGCCCGAGACCGTGGCCTTCCGGGCGGACATGGACGCGCTGCCCATTGAGGAGGCCACCGGCCTGGACTTCTCCTCTGAAAACTCCGGGGCCATGCACGCCTGCGGCCACGATGGAAACACCGCCATGGCCCTGGCCCTGGCAGAGTACGCCGCCGCCCGCCGGGAGGCGCTGCCCCGGAACGTCCTCTTCCTCTTCCAGCCCTCCGAGGAGACCACCGGCGGGGCGGAAAAGCTCTGTGATACCGGAATTTTGGAGCAGTACCATGCTACCCGGGTGTTTGCCATGCACCTGTGGCCCAAGCTGGAGCTGGGTAAGGTCCACTGCCGCCCCGGTCCCATCATGGCCCGGTCCAACGAGGTGACGGTCAGCCTCACTGGGAAAAGCGTCCACATCGGCAAGGCGTCGGAGGGCATCGACGCCCTGGCGGCGGGGGCGGAGTACCTGCTTCGGGCCTACGCCATGGCGAAGGCCCTGCCGGGGGAGGAGCCGGTGGTGCTGCGCTTTGGAAAGATGGTCTCCGGCCGGGTGCGGAACGCCGTCAGCGGGGAGACCCGGCTGGAGGGGAGTCTGCGCACCTTTCGGGACGAGACACAGGCCCTCTGCCGCCAAAGGCTGGAGGGGATCGGCCGGGAGATCGCGGCGGAGACCGGCTGCGGCGTGGAGGTTCATCTGAGCCAGGGCTACCCCGCCGTCTGGAACCACGAGGGGCTTTACGAGACGGTCCGGTCCGGGCTGGGGGAGCACGCCCCCTTGCCGCTGGCGGCCCCCACGCTGACGGCGGAGGACTTTTCCTTCTACCAGCGCCGGGTTCCGGGGCTTTTCTTCCTGCTGGGGGTGGGGGACACACCGGAGCTCCATTCCCCGGAATTCTGCTTTGACGACGAGGCCGTGCTGCCCCAGGGTGTAGCGTTTTTGAAGCGCCTTCTTTTGCTGGAGTGAGGGCGTGCTCCCCGCTTGCAAACGGAGAAAAGCGGGGTATAATAAGAGAAGTTTTCCGTCCCACGCCGCCTGTTCCCCCCGCGGGGGGTAGGGGCTGATCAAGGGGGAGGCCGCTCCCCCTTGCGGGAGGCGGGGCAAACGGAACGGAATGGAGGTCCGGCAAGGCCGGACGAAATGGAGTGCAGTCTGCCATGCCGAAAGGAGGCTCCTTTATGCGCCGTCCAAGCGCCGTACAAACCCTTGCCCTGGGCTTCGCCCTGCTGATTCTGGTGGGGGCCTGTCTGCTGTCGCTGCCCATCGCCTCCCGAAGCGGGGAGAGCATCCCCTGGACCAGCGCCGTGTTTACCGCCGCGTCGGCCTCCTGCGTTACGGGGCTGACGGTGTACGACACCGCCACCCAGTTCAGCGCCTTCGGGCAGATCGTGCTGCTGCTGCTGATTCAGATTGGAGGACTGGGCTTTGTGACGGCCTCCCTCCCGGCGGCGCTGTTGGCCCGGCGGCGGGTGGGCCTGCGGCAGCGGGCCCTGCTCCAGGACAGCGTGGGAGCCCTGCAATTAGGGGGCGTCGTCCGCCTGGCCCGGCGGGCCCTGCTGGTGACGGTTCTGTGCGAGGGCCTGGGAGCCATATTGCTGACCCTCTGGTTCTGTCCCCGGTACGGCTTGGGAAAGGGTCTGTGGATGGCGGTGTTTCACGCCGTCTCCGCCTTTTGCAACGCAGGCTTTGACCTTTTGGGCACCGGCGCGTCCATCACCACAGCGGCGGGGGAGCCGCTACTGAACCTTGTGCTGATGGCCCTGATTGTCTGCGGGGGCCTGGGCTTTCTGGTGTGGGACGATATCCTGACCCACGGGCGGCGTTTTCGCCACTGGCGGCTCCACTCTAAAATGGCCTTCACGGTAACGCTGCTCCTCTTCGTTGGCGGCGGATTGGCCTTTTGGTTTTTGGAGAAGGACCACGCCTTCGCCGGGGCGGACGGCCCCACCCGGGCGCTGATGGCGGCCTTCCAGTCGGTGACGGCCCGGACGGCGGGCTTTGCCTCCGTAGACCAGTCCTCTCTGAGCCAGGGGGGCGTGCTGCTGATGCTGGTTTTGATGTTTGTGGGCGCGGCTTCCGGGTCTACTGGCGGCGGCGTGAAGGTGAATACCTTCGCCGTGTTGGTTCTGGGGGTCCGGGCGCGTATCTGGCGGCAAAGCGACGTGAATGCCTTCCGCCGCCGCCTGGACAGCGGGGACATTCACAAGGCATATTCCACCGCGGGCATCTACCTCTTCGGAGCGCTGTGCGGCTGTATGGTGCTGTGTGTCCAGGGCGTGGGTCTGGTGGACGCGTTGTACGAGACCTTTTCCGCCATGAGCACCGTGGGCCTGAGCCGGAATCTGACGGGAACGCTGCCGCTGCTTTCCAAGTGGACGGTAATTTTGATGATGTTTGCCGGACGGGTGGGCAGCATGTCCGTGGCCATGGCGGTGACCCGCGGGCGGGACGCCGGGAACGGCCTGCGCTATGTGCCGGAAAAAATTCTGATTGGGTGAGAGGGAGGATGGAGCATGAAATCCTTTTTGGTCATCGGGCTGGGCCGCTTCGGGCGGCACCTGACCCGGTATCTGCTGGAGCTGGGCAATGAGGTCATGGTCCTGGACAAGGACGAGGAGAAGGTGTCTAAGGTGGCCTCCATGGCCACCGCCGCCTGCGTGGGGGACTGCCAGGACGAGCAGGTGCTGGAGGCCCTGGGGGTGCGGAATTTCGATGTGTGCTTTGTCTGCGTCCGGGATGACTTCCAGTGCTCTCTGGAGGCCACGGCGGCCTTGAAGGAGCTGGGGGCCCGGTTCGTGGTGGCCCGGGCGGACCAGGAGCGGCAGATTAAGTTCCTGCGGAAGATCGGGGCGGACTTCGTGGTCCACACGGAGATGGACATGGCCCGCCGGGCCGCCATCCGCTTCTCCGCCGAAAACGTCTTTGACTACTTTGAGCTGACGCCGAAATTTGCCGTCTTTGAGCTGGAAATCCCCGAGGAATGGGAGGGCCATACGGTGGTGGAGCTGGAGGTCCGGCAGAAGTACAACGTCAACATCCTGGGCGTGAAGAGCGGCGACGTGGTGGTGCCCCTGGTGGACCCCAACTACCGCTTCCGGGACGACGCGCATATCATCGTGGCCGGGGACAAGGAGGCGGGCATCCGCCTGATGAATTTACATTAAATTCAGACATAGAATTCGAGGTTTTGCGCATGCTTCCTCTGAGGTGATGTTTCATGTCAGAGGACAAGCGCGCGGTCAACAATCAAGACGATGGGAAGCCGTTTCTCCGGTTAGAGCCGGAGAAGCGCATCTGCCCCATCGTAGACCCGGTTTCCATTTACAAATACCCCTTGGCGACCTCGGCGGAAATGGGCTTCCGGGTGCTGGACAATTTTCCCGAGGAGCATATTCAGTAGCCGCGGAAAACGCGCCCCCTCCGGGTTGACCGGAGGGGGCGCGTTGGGAGCGTTATTTGCAGGAGGCCAGGTCCCGGAGGAAGTCCTCCACCGCCTGTTCCGGCGTGGCCCAGCTGGCCACCAGGCGGATCATGGTGTGCCCGGCGTCCACGGCGTGGTCCACCTCGAACTCATAGCCCATGTCCTGAAGCTTCGCGACCGCTTCGTTGGGCAGGACGGGAAACTGCTGGTTGGAGGGGGACTCCACCGGCAGGGGATAGCCCAGGGCGGCCACCCCGTCCCGGAGGCGGAGGGCCAGGGCGTTGGCATGGCGGGCGGCCTCCAGATAGGTTTCATCCTCCAGCAGGGCCTGGAACTGGACCCCCAGCAAACGGCCCTTGGCCAGCATAGCCCCCCGGCGCTTCATGTGCCAGCGGAAGTCCGGCCGGGGCTTGGCGAAGACCATGGCCTCGCCGAAGAGGGCGCCGTTTTTGGTACCGCCGATGTAAAAGACGTCCGCCAGGGCCGCGTAATCCGGCAGGGTCATGTCCCCGCAGGCCAGGGCGGAGCCCAGCCGGGCCCCGTCCAGGAAGAGGAGGAGGCCGTGCTTGCCGCAGCACTGCCGGAGGGCCTGGAGCTCCGCCTTGGAGTAGACGGTTCCGATCTCCGTGGTGTTGGAGACATAGACCATGGCGGGCTTTACCTGGTGCTCGTCGCTGTGGAGCTCCGGCACGGACTCGATCATGGCGGGGGTCAGCTTCCCGTCGGGGCTGGGGACGGCGATGACCTTGTGGCCCGTGCCCTCGATGGCCCCGGTTTCATGGACGTTGACGTGGCCCGTGTGGGCGGAGATCACCGCCTCATAGGGCTTCAGCATAGACTCAATCACCAGCAGGTTTGTCTGGGTGCCCCCCACCAGGAAGTGGACGTCCGCGTCCGGCGCGGCGCAGAGGGAGCGGATGAGGTCCCGCGTTTTTTGGCAGAGGGGGTCCAGGCCGTAGCCCCGGGTCTGCTGGAAATTGGTCTCGGTGAGGGCCTTTAACACCTTGGGATGGGCCCCCTCGCTGTAGTCGTTTCGGAAACTGTACATGGCGATCCTCCAGAAAGTAACAACCGCAGGGAAGAACTGTTACGGAATGTTACAGATTTGATGTTGAAATTATAGCGCGAATCCTGTATAAAAACAAGGAACAGAACGAGAAAATTTTCCCGGCAGTCCGGGAACTGGGAGCGGGAGGAGATTCGTTTGAAGAAGATAGCGGTATGGATTCTGGCGGCTTTTCTGCTGCTGGCTTCCGGCTGCGGCGGACAGCAGGAAGAGGGCAGGGCGGAGGACTCAGATGTGGCCCTGAACACCCTGTACGCCGGGATGGAGATGTCCTGCGGCTGGGAAGAGGGCTACATGGCGGACGTGGAGGGGGAGCTGCTGGAGGGCTATTACCCCGGCCTTTCCGAAATCCCCGCGAAGCAGCTGGTTGTCAAGATCCCGGCCATGAGCTCCGACGTGAATGAGATTGTGCTGATGCAGGGGGAGACGGAGGAGGACGCGGAGTCCGCCGCCGCCATCCTCCAGGCCCGAATCGACGCCCAGGCGGAGGGCGGGGCCTGGTACCCCGAGAGCCTGGAGGCCTGGAAGGCGGCCAAGGTGCTGCGGGAGGGGGCCTACGTGGCCCTGATTGCCTCCGGGGCGCATCAGGAGGCTTTAGAGGAGCAGTTCCGCCTCCAATTCCAATCCAAGGAGTAGGCCATGGTTTTCAGCAGCCTGACGTTTTTATTCGGGTACCTGCCGCTGACGCTGGCGCTGTACTTTCTTACGCCGCTTCGGCGGCGTAATTTTGTGCTGTTGGCAGCCAGCCTTTTTTTCTACGGCTGGGGAGAGCCGGTGTATGTGGGGGTTATGTTCCTCTCCATCTTCATCGACTACACCCACGGCCTCCTGGTGGAGCGGTTCCGGCAGCGGGACCGGCTGGCCCGTTGGTTCGTGGGGCAGTCGGTGGTGTTCAACCTTCTGCTCCTGGGTTTTTTCAAGTACTGGGACTTCCTGGCGGCGAATTTGTCCCTGCTTCCGGGGATAACGGTTCCCCAGCTGGGGCTGCCCCTGCCCCTGGGCATTTCCTTCTTCACCTTCCAGACCATGAGCTACACCATCGACGTTTACCGCCGGGACGCGCCGGTCCAGCGGAACATCATCGGCTTCGGGGCCTACGTGACGCTGTTTCCCCAGCTCATCGCCGGGCCCATCGTGAAGTACAAGACCGTGGCGGCGGAGCTGGTTCACCGGACCGTCACGTCCCGGGACTTCGCCGAAGGGGCCTGCCGCTTTACCGCGGGCCTTGCCAAGAAGGTGCTGCTGGCCAACGCCGCCGGGGCCCTGTGGGAGAGCTGCCAGGCATCTCAAAACGCCGGGGCGCTGACGGTTGCAGGGGGCTGGACGGGGCTGTTCGCCTTCGGCCTTCAGATTTACTTTGACTTTTCCGGCTACTCCGACATGGCCATTGGCCTGGGGCGGATTCTGGGCTTCCGGTTTGACGAGAACTTTGACCACCCCTATCTCTCCACCTCCGTGGGAGAGTTCTGGCGGCGTTGGCACATGTCCCTGACCTCCTGGTTTCGGGAGTACCTGTACTTCCCCCTGGGGGGCAGCCGGGCGGGGAGCGCCAAGACCCTTCGGAACCTGCTCATTGTCTGGTTCTGCACCGGCTTCTGGCACGGGGCCAGCTGGAACTTTGTCCTGTGGGGCTTGTATTTCGGCCTGTGGCTGATTCTGGAGCGGTTCGTCTTCCGGGACCTCCTCGTCCGGACGCCGGTTCTGGTGAAGCGGTTCTATACGCTGCTGGTGGTCTTCGTGGGCTGGGGCATCTTCGCCATGGAGGACCTGGGAGTCTGCGGACGGTATCTGGCGGTGTGCTTTGGGGGAGGGCCCCTCTGGTCCGCCCCGGACGGGTACCGTTTGCGGAGCTGGGCCCTGATTCTGCTCCTGCTGGCCCTGGGCTCCACCACTCTGGCGGCGGACCTTTGGAAGAAGATCCCGGAGCGGGGGAGGAAGGTCCTGGCCCCGGTGCTGATGGGCCTGGGGCTGATTGTCTCCACCGCTTATCTGGTGGACGGCAGCTACAATCCCTTCCTGTATTTCCGGTTTTAAGGAGGCGGTGAGATGACAACAAGATACAGCCGCTTCCTGTCGGCCTTTTTCTGTGTGTTTCTGGGGGGGCTGCTTGTCTGGCACCTCCTCCTGCCGGACCGGGACCGCTCCGACGTGGAGAACCGGACCCTGGCCCAGTTCCCGGAATTTTCCTGGGAGGACTTGAGGGACGGCAGCTTTACCAAGGGCGTGGAGGAGTACTTCGCGGACCAGTTTCCCCTCCGGGACCAATGGACGGGCCTCAAAGCCCGGACGGAGCAGGTCTTGGGCAAGCGGGAGTTCAACGGGGTCTACCTCTGCGGCGGCGCGCTGATCGCCAAGGTGGAGCCCCCCAAGGACGGCCTGGAGGAGAAGAATCTGAGCTATGTCTCCCGCTTGGCGGAGCGGACGGAGCTTCCGGTGTACCTGGGCCTGATTCCCTCGGCGGCGGAAATCTGGCGGGACCGCCTGCCCAGGGGGGCGGAGAGCTGGGACCAGGCGGCTTTCATCGCCCGGGCGGCGGAGCTGGAGGGCGTGGAGCCCATTGATTTCCTGACGGCCCTCCGGGACCATGCCGGGGAGAGGACCTGGGAGGGGATTTTCTACCGCACGGACCACCACTGGACCACCCTGGGGGCGTATTACGGCTACGCCGCGTTGATGGAATCCCTGGGCCGGGGAACAGAGGTTCGGGAACAGGCGTCCTTTGAGCCCTGGAGGGAGTACTGCTCCGACGGGTTCCAGGGGACGCTGTACTCCCAGTCCGGCGTCCACTGGCTGCCGCCGGACGACATCGAGTTCTGGGTCCCGGACATGGGCTTCGAGGTCACCTCCTGGCGGGACGGTTCCCCGAAGTGGGCCGCGTTGTACGACCTAAATAAGCTCCAGACCAAGGACAAATACTCTGTCTTTCTGGGGGGCAACCAGCCTCTTTGCGTCATCAAAAATCCCGAGGGAACAGGGAAGCTGCTGGTGATCCGGGATTCCTACGCGGATTCCATGGCCCCCTTCCTGGCCCTGCGCTTTGAGGAGGTCCACCTGCTGGACCCCCGGTATTACCGGTACTCCGCCGCGAAGTACGCGGAGGACAACGGGCTGGACGCCATTGCCGTGGTTTACAGCGTGCCCAATTTCATCACGGACCGGAATCTTGTGCTGCTGATTCAGTAGGGAATCCTACCGTAAAAGAAAAAAGCGCCTGGGCAGGTCATGCCGGACCCGCTCAGGCGCCTTTGCTTATGGCTTCCGGTTCAGAACGCAGGAGGCCCAGACCGCGTTGTGGTTGGACAGCTCCTCCCCGGTAAACGCCGCCCAGAATCACCGGCATACCGGGGAACAGGGCTTCCGCCTCCGCCAGCGCGGCCTCCAGCTGGGCCCGCCGGATGGGCCAGCGGGAGAAGATGGCGTTGCCGTGAAAGCCCTTGGGGTCCGCGCCGTTTACCAGCTCGATGAACTCCAGGCCGAACACCGCGTTCATCCCCAGCCGCTCCGCTAGCTCTAAGGTGTTGTTTTTTCCGCCGGAGCGGACGCGGCCGTCGTCCAGCTCGTTGGCGAGGATCACGTCAAAGGGCCGGACCGCCGGACAGTGCTCCAGAAAGTCCCCCAGCTCGTCCAGATACACGCCCCGCTCCATATTGAACATCAGCACGCCCAAAGACTCCGGGGCCCTGACCGGGGCCGGGGCCAGGTTGTGAACCTCCGCTTGGGAAAATGGGGGAATTTTTGCCATGACCTCCGCCTGGGAGGTATGGTCCAGCAGCGCCCCCAGGCGCTGCCGCTCCTCGTTGGACAGTCCCTTCATGTTGTCCGCCTCCTTTGCTTTGGAGATAGGATACCATGCTTTTCCAGGTTCCGTCAAGCCTGTCCGGGCAGCGGGGGCATCGAATTGCTTACGCAATTTCAGTCAAACCAGCCCTTTGCCCAGCTGGACACAAAAGCAATGGCAGGCCCCAGGCAAAAGCCGGTGATCAGCGTCGTCAGGCCCACCGCCGCGCCCAGCAGGAAGCCGGTGGATAAAAGCGAAATGTCCCACAGCGTCCGGACGGACCGGAAGCTCCATTTGCTGGTATGCGCCGCAATCAGCTGGGGAACCGCGTCATAGGGGGCGACGCCCATGTCCACCACCATGTAGAAGGAGGCGGCAATCAAAAACCCCGCCATGCTGACCGCGAAGAGGAGAATCCGTTCCGTCATGGAAAAGCCCTCCGGCGGTATTAGGGCTTCCAGCCGGCGCATAAAGAAATCCGCGATGTACCCGAGCCCCACCATATTGCCAACAGTACCGATGCCGATGCGGGATAGGTCCAGCCAAATGACGGGGAAAAACAGCAGGAGATTGAATACAAGCTGGCAGGTTCCGAAGGATACGCCGGTCCGGGCGGAAATTCCCAGGGAGAAGGTTGAGCCGGGGTCCGTTCCAAATCCCACCGTCTTAAATACCGCGACACAAAGTCCGATGATGATTAAGCTGGCAGCCAGCACTACCAGCCTGCGTCCCATGTGGGGGCGCACTAGGTTCATGGCAAGGGTTTTTGCTTTCATAAACATGCCTCTTTCCTCAAAAGAAAAACTGCCTCTGCGACAGCGGGACGGATTATACTACCGGGACCGCTGGCTGTCAATCCCCAAAATCGGCAGACGCCCGGAGCGCCTCCGGGGCGTATTTATCCGCGGCAGAATGGCTTTCTTGGAAAGACAGCCTTGCTTTTATGGCCCTTTGCGTCTATAATAAGCGCCATAAAAAACGAAAAGGGGAACTGCTATGAATGCCACCCGCGTCGAACACGATACCATGGGGGAAATCCATGTCCCGGCGGACCGCCATTGGGGCGCCCAGACCCAGCGGAGCCTGGAGAATTTCAAAATCGGCGGCCAGCGCCAGCCGCGGGAGATCATCGCCGCTTTCGCCTGCTTAAAGGAGGCCTGCGCCAAGGCCAACGCCGCCGTGGGCAAGCTGACGGCGGAACAGGCCGCCGCCATTGCCGCCGCCTGTGAGGAAATCCGGGCCGGGAAATGGGACGAGGAGTTTCCCCTGGTGGTCTGGCAGACGGGCAGCGGTACCCAGACGAATATGAACGTCAACGAGGTCATCGCCCACCTGGCGGCGGACCGGGGCGTAAAGCTCCACCCCAACGACCACGTGAACGCCTCCCAGTCCTCCAACGACACCTATCCCTCCGCCCTCCACATCGCGGCGGCGATGTCCGTCGCGAACCAGGTCCTTCCGGCGGCGGAGCGGCTGGCGGGGGCCTTCGGCAGGCTGGAAGCGGCTTACCCGGACCTGATCCGCATTGGCCGGACCCACCTCCAGGACGCCACGCCCCTGCGCTTCGCCCAGGAGGTTTCCGGCTGGCGGGAGCTGGTGGAGGCCCCCTGCCGGATGCTCCGGGCGGCCCTGGAGGAGCTGAGCCGCCTGGCCATCGGCGGCACCGCCGTGGGCACCGGGCTCAACGCCCCCAAGAACTACGACGAGCTGGTCTGTAAAGAGCTGCGGGCCCTGACGGGCCTGGACTTCCGGCCGGACCCGAATAAATTCCACGCCTTGACCTCCAAGGACGCTCTGGTCTTTGCCCACGGGGCCTTAAAAGCCCTGGCGGCGAATCTGATGAAGATTGCCAACGACATCCGCTGGCAGGCCAGCGGGCCCCGCTGCGGCATGGGAGAGCTCCACATCCCGGAGAACGAGCCCGGCAGCTCCATCATGCCCGGCAAGGTGAACCCCACCCAGTGCGAGGCGGTCACCATGGCGGCGGTGCAGGTGATGGGGAACGACGCGGCCATCGGCTTTGCCGCCAGCCAGGGAAATTTCCAGCTGAACGTCTTTCTGCCCGTGTCGGCCTATAACTTCCAGTTCTCCGCCCGGCTGCTGGCGGACGCCATGGAGTCCTTCCGGGTCCACTGCGTAGAGGGGATTACCCCCAACGTGGAGCGGATGGAGGAGAACCTGAACAACTCGCTGATGCTGGTCACCTGCCTGACGCCGAAAATCGGCTATGAAAAGGCGGCGGAGTGCGCCAAGAAAGCCCTTCACGACGGCACGACCCTGAAAGAGGCGGTCCTCTCCCTGGGCCTCCTGACGGCGGAGGCGTTCGACGAGACGGTGAAGCCGGAAAAGATGGTATAAACAATCCGCCGGGCGGCGTGGCATGTTTGTGTAAATCGGAGAATCTATTATACTACCGAATTAGCGCTTTACTATGCTAAAAAATCGGAGTATACTGTAATCCATCACCGGGGCCCTGCCCCGCAAGGAGGAACCCCATGGAATTGGATTTGAATATGCTGCGGCCCCAGGAGCGGCTGTCCCTCCGGCTCCGCCTGCTCTATGAGGAGGCGGGCTTCCGCCAGTACCGCATGGGCCGCTTTGAGGAGTACGGCCTCTACCAGCAGAACCGCCGCTTCCTGGCCTCGGATCAGGTGATCACCTTTACGGACCTGGACGGGCGGCTGCTGGCGCTGAAGCCGGACGTCACCCTCTCCATCGCCAAGAACGCCCAGTTTGAGGAAGGGGGCTGCGGGCGGTTCTATTACTCCGAAAACGTCTACCGCCCCAGCCAGGAGAGCCACACCTTCCAGGAGATCAGCCAGATGGGCCTGGAGTGCATCGGCGCGGTGGACGACGGCATCACCGCCCAGGCGGTGTCCCTGGCGGGGAAGAGCCTGGCCCTGACGGGCCGGGACTTCGTGCTGGAGGCCAGCCACATGGGCTTTGTGGCGGGGCTGCTGGACGCGGTGGGCGCGCCGGAGGCCGCCCGGCCCCGGCTGCTTAGCTGTATCCGGGACCGGAATCTCCACGAGCTGCGCTCCGCCGCGGAGGAGGCGGGCCTGTCCCGCCAGGGGACCGACGCACTCTGCCGCCTGGACGCGCTGGCGGGAGACTGGGAGGCGGTGCTGGCCCAGGCGGAGCCTATTGCCCTCAACGCCGGAATGGGAGCAGCCCTGGCGGAGCTGCGGACCCTGTGCGCCGCTTTGGCGGCCCAGGAACAGACGCTGCGGCTGGACCTGTCCCTGGTGAACGATATGGAGTATTACAACGGCCTGGTGCTTCAAGGCTACGTGGCGGGCCTGCCACGGGCGGTGCTCCAGGGCGGGCGCTACGACCCCCTGGCGGAGCAGTTCCGCCCCGGAGCCAAGGCTATCGGCTTTGCCCTGTATCTGGACGAGCTGGACCGGCTGAGCGAAACCGCCCCCCCGGAGGGGGTGAAAACCATGCTGAACATCGCCCTGCCCAAGGGCCGCCTGGGGGACAAGGTTTACAACCTCCTGGCGGGGGTGGGCTATGGCTGCCCCGAGGACTACAACGAGAGTCGGAAGCTGGTGGTGGAGAACCGGGAGGCGGGCATCCGCTACTTCCTGGTAAAGCCCAGTGACGTGGCCATCTATGTGGAGCATGGCGCGGCGGACGTCGGCATCGTGGGCAAGGACATCCTGGCCGAGTCCGGGGCGGACGTGTACGAGCTGCTGGACACGGGCCTTGGGAAGTGCCGCATGTGCGTGGCGGGGCCGGAGGACTTCACCGACGACCCGGGCCGGACCCTCCGGGTGGCGACAAAGTTTGTGAACATCGCCAAGGCCTACTACGCCGCCCAGGGCCGGGATATTGATATCATCAAGCTGAACGGCTCCATCGAGCTGGCCCCGCTTCTGGGGCTCTCCGACGTGATTGTGGACATCGTGGAGACGGGGACCACCCTGCGGGAGAACCATTTGAAGGTGCTGACGGAGTTTATGCCCATCTCCGCCCGGTTTGTGGCCAACCGGGCCGGCTTCCAGTTCAAGCGCCGGGAGATCGAAACTTTGCTGGCAAAGCTGACGGAGGTGACGGGGGCATGATGCGGATTCTGGATTTCGACAGCCTCTCGCCGGAGGAGTTTTTGAACCGGGACATCCAGGCGGAGGAGGACGTGTCCGCCGCCGTGGACGAAATCATCCGGGAGGTCCGCCGCCGGGGCGACGAGGCCCTGCGGGACTACACCCGCCGTTTTGACGGCGCGGAGCTTCAGGACCTGTGGGTGAGCGCGGAGGAGTTCAACGCCGCCCGAAGAGCCGTGGATCCCTATTTTCTGGAGACGCTGAAGGAGGCGGCGGAGAATATCCGGCGCTTCCATGAGCGGCAGAGGCACAACGACTTTGTTCTCACGGACCGGAGTGGGATCGTCATGGGCCAGCGGTGGACGCCCATTGAACGGGTGGGCGTCTGCGTGCCCCGGAGCCCGGAGGCCTTTCCCTCCACCATTTTGATGAATGTCATTCCCGCCCAGATCGCCGGGGTGCAGGATATCGCCGTCGTCACGCCCCCCCGGCGGGACGGCACCGTCAGCCCGGAGGCCCTGATGGCGGCGGAGCTGGCGGAGGTGACGGAGGTCTTCAAAATCGGCGGGGCCCAGGCGGTGGCGGCCCTGGCCTATGGGACGGAAACCGTGCCCCGGGTGGACAAGATCGTGGGCCCCGGCGGCGTGTTCGTGGCCACGGCGAAAAGGAAGGTCTTCGGCCGGGTGGCCATCGACATGATTGCCGGGCCCAGCGAGATTCTGGTGCTGACGGACGGGAAGTCGAACCCCAAATGGGTCGCGGCGGACCTGCTGAGCCAGGCGGAGCACGACGTGCGGTCCTCCGCCGTGCTGGTGACGGACAGCCGGGAACTGGCAATAAGCGTACAGGCCGAGGTGGAGGCCCAGCTGGAGGCCCTGCCCCGGAAGGACATTGCCCGCCGGTCCATTGCGGATAACGGAAAAATCATCGTCACGGACAGCCTGGACAAGGCCGTGGAGGCGGCGAACCGCATTGCCCCGGAGCACCTGGAGCTCTGCGTGGACGAGCCCTTCGCCCTGCTGTCCCGGATCAAAAACGCCGGGAGCGTCTTCCTGGGCCGCTCCACGCCGGAGGCCCTGGGGGACTATTTCGCGGGGCCGAACCACACCCTGCCCACCTCCGGCACCGCCCGGTTTTCCAGCCCCCTGGGGGTGGACGACTTCATGAAGCGCTCCAGCTTCCTCAGCTATGACCAGGCGGCGCTGAGCGCCTGCGGGGACAGGATCGCGGATTTCGCCCGGCGGGAGGGGCTGGAAGGGCACGCCCGTTCGGCGGAGAGCCGGAAAAAATCTGAATGAAAGCGGTGGTTCTATGAGCCGGTTTTTATCTCCCGAGGCCCTGCGCTGCGCCCCCTATACCCCCGGCGAGCAGCCCCGGGATCAAAAATACATCAAGCTGAACACCAACGAGAGCCCCTTTCCGCCCTCGCCCAAGGTCCTGGAGGCCTTGAGCCGGGCGGAGGCGGAAAAGCTCTATCTCTACTCCGACCCCACCTGCGCCGCCCTGAACGCCGCCATTGCCCGGCGGTATGGCCTGTCCCCGGAAAACGTGATTTCCGGCAACGGTTCCGACGAGATTCTGGCCTTTGCCTTCCGGGCCTTCTGCGGGGAGGGGAAGGGAGCGGCCTTCGCCGACATTACCTACGGCTTTTATGAGGCCCAGGCGGCCCTGTTCGGGCTGGAGGCCCGGCGGGTTCCCCTGCGGGAGGATTTTTCCCTGAATGTGGAGGACTACCTGGATTTCCCCGGTACGGTGGTCCTCGCCAACCCCAACGCCCCCACGGGCATGGCGGTCCCGGTCTCCGACATCCGGCGGCTGCTGGAAAAGGACCCGGACCGGGTGGTTGTGGTGGACGAGGCCTATGTAGACTTCGGGGCGGAGAGCTGCGCACCCCTGGTCCGGGAGTACGAAAACCTCCTGGTGACCCAAACCATGTCCAAGAGCCGATCCCTGGCGGGGGGGCGGATTGGCTTTGCCCTGGGCTCCCCGGAGCTTATCGCGGATCTGAACCGGGTGAAGTACAGCTTCAACCCCTACAACGTCAATCGCCTGTCCCTGCTGGCGGGAGCCGCCGCCATGGAGGACGAGGACTATTTCCAATCCTGCCGCCGGGCCGTCCGGGAAAACCGGGCCTGGACCGCCGGGGCGCTGGAGGAGCGGGGCTTCACGGTTCTGCCCTCCTCCGCAAACTTTCTCTTCGCCAAATCGGGCCGCCTTCCCGGCGGGGAGCTGTACCGGAGATTAAAGGAAGCCGGCATCCTGGTCCGCTGGTTTGACAAGGACCGCGTCCGGGACTTTGTCCGCGTCACCATCGGCTCCCGGGAGCAGATGGAGGCGCTGATAGAGCAAATCGACCGGCTGCCGGCCGGAGGATAAGGAGGGAAGCGCTATGCGCACCGCAAGCATTCAACGGGACACCCGGGAGACTCAAATCAAGCTTTCCTTGAACCTCGACGGCACCGGGAAGACGGAAATCTCCACCGGCTGCGGCTTTCTGGACCACATGCTGGAGCTTTTCGCCCGGCACGGAGACTTCGACCTTTCCGTTGCCTGCCGCGGAGACACCCAGGTGGATTATCACCACTCCGTGGAGGACGTGGGCATCTGCCTGGGCAAGGCGTTTCAGGAGGCTTTGGGGGACAAGAGGGGCATTGTCCGCTACGGACAGTTTTTGCTTCCCATGGACGAGACTCTGGTTCTCTGCGCCTGTGACCTCAGCGGCCGGGATTACCTGGGCTGGGCGGTGGATTTGCCCGCCGCCAAGGTGGGGGACTTCGACACGGAGCTGGCTCAGGAGTTCTGGCTGGGCTTTGTGCGGAACTGCCCCGGCTCCCTCCACATCCGCCGGATGGCGGGGGAGAATACCCACCACATCCTGGAGGCCGTATTCAAGGGCATGGGCCGGACGCTGAAAGGGGCCGTGTCCCTGGACCCCAAGCACATGGACGAGATTCCCAGCACGAAAGGGGTGCTGTGATGACCGCCATCGTGGACTACGGCGTGGGGAATCTCTTCTCCCTGCAATCCAGCCTCCGCTCCCTGGGCGTGGAGGCGGAGGTCACCGGCGAAGCGGAGCGCCTCCGTGCGGCGGACCGGATTATCCTGCCCGGCGTGGGGGCCTTTGGGGACGCCCGGGCCAAGCTGGATGAGACGGGGCTGGTTCCGGTTCTTCTGGAGGAGGCGGGACGCAAGCCCCTGCTTGGCATCTGCCTGGGGATGCAGCTCCTTTTTGACCGGAGCTTTGAGTACGGTGAGCACCCCGGCCTGGGCCTGGTTCCCGGCGAGGTGGCCTTTCTGGGGGAGGATTTGGCGGACAAGTTGCTGAAGGTCCCTCACATGGGCTGGAACAGCCTGGAAATTGTAAAAGGCGACCCGCTGTTCAAGTATTTCGAGAATGGTGAATATGTTTACTATGTCCACAGCTTCTACGCCCGCGGCTGCCGGGAGAGCACCCTGGGGGCCTCCCGATACGGAAACGTGGCCGTCACCGGCGCGGTCCGCCGAGGGAACGTCTGGGGGACCCAGTTCCACCCGGAGAAGTCTGGAGACGCGGGGCTGCGGCTGCTGCGGGCCTTTGCCGAGCTGTGAAAGGGGAGAATGGTATGCGAAGAGCGGACCGGGAGGTTACGGACCCTGTAAAAATCCGGGAAATTATAACATCTTGTGATTGCTGCCGCCTGGGTTTCTGCGACGGGGAACGGGCCTACGTGGTTCCCCTGGACTTCGGCTTCGAGGAGCGAGACGGGCGCTACGCCTTCTATTTCCACGGCGCCAAAGAGGGGCGGAAGATGGACCTCATCCGCCGGACCGGCTGGGCCGCCTTTGAAATGGACACGGGACACGAGTGGGTCGTAAGCGAGCGGGCCCAGGAGACCACTTCCCGCTTCCAGTGCGTCATGGGCGGCGGACTGGTGACGGTGCTGGAGACGGCGGAGGAGAAACGGGCGGGCCTCCTGGCCATTTTAGCCCATGTCACCGGGAGAGACCGATGGGACATCGGCGGGGCGGCCCTGGAAAACACCCAGGTGTTCCGCCTGGACGCGGAGGAGCTGACCTGCAAGGTCCACGAATGAGAAGAGGAGCGATACCATGCAGATTTTCCCAGCCATTGACCTGCGGGGCGGGCAGGTGGTCCGCCTCTACCAGGGGGACTATGACCAGGAGACCGTCTACGGCGCGGATCCCTGCGCCCAGGCCCGGGCCTTCCTGGACGCCGGGGCCCAATACCTCCATGTGGTGGACCTGGACGGAGCCCGGGACGGCACCACGGCGAATTTCGACAGCATTGCCGCCATCGCCCGGCAGAGCGGGCTCTTTATCGAGGTGGGGGGCGGCATCCGCACGGAGGAGCGCGTCCGCCGCTATCTGGACCTGGGGGTGAGCCGGTGCATTTTGGGGACGGCTGCGGTCAAGGATTTTGCCTTTACCGCCCGCATGGCGCAGACCTATGGAGACCAGATCGCCGTGGGCGTGGACGCTCGGGACGGGTACGTGGCCGTCAACGGCTGGAAGGAGCTTTCCCGGGAAAAGGGGGTGGACTTCTGCCGCCGCCTCCGAGACGCGGAGGTTAAAACCGTTATCTATACCGATATCAGCCGGGACGGCGCGGGCCAGGGGACCAACCTGGAACTCTACGAGGAGCTGGTTCAGATCGGGGGTTTGGCCATTACCGCCTCCGGTGGCGTCAGCTCCGTGGAGGAGCTGCGGCGGCTGGCGCGCATGGGCGTCCGGGCCGCCATTTTGGGAAAGGCCCTCTACGACGGGCGGCTGGACCTTGGAACCGTTCTGAGGGAGGTGGGGACTTGTTAGCCAAGCGCATCATCCCCTGTCTGGACGTGCGGGACGGCCGGGTGGTGAAGGGGACCAACTTCGAGGGTCTCCGGGATATGGCGGACCCGGTGGAGCTGGCCCGGTTCTACAACGACTCCGGGGCAGACGAACTGGTATTTTACGACATCACCGCTTCCGTCGAGGGCCGGGGCCTGTTTACGGATATCCTGCGCCGGGTGGCCTCCGAGATCTTCATTCCCCTCACCGTGGGAGGCGGCATCCGGGGGCTGGAGGATTTCGACCGGGTGCTGAAATGCGGCGCGGACAAGGTCAGCGTCAACTCCGGGGCCATCGCGGACCCCTCCATCATCGCCGCGGCGGCGAAACGCTATGGGGACCAGTGCGTGGTCCTTAGCATGGATGTGAAGCGGGTGGAGGGGCGGTTCCACCTCTTCGCCAAGGGCGGTCGGGAGGATACCGGCATCGACGCCATGGAGTGGGCGGTCCGGGGGGTGGAGGACGGCGCGGGGGAAATCGTACTGAACTCCATCGATACCGACGGGGTGAAGGGCGGCTTTGACCTGGAGATGCTGGACGCTTTGTCGGCCAGGGTGCATGTGCCTATCGTCGCCAGCGGCGGTGCGGGGAACATGGAGCACTTCGCGGAGCTCTTCACCCACCGGGGCGTGGACGCGGGGCTGGCGGCTTCCATCTTCCACACAAAGCAAGTGGACATCAAGGACCTGAAACGCTTTCTCCGCGGCAGAGGCGTGGAGATGCGGCTATAAAAATTTGGGGAAGGAGCTTATAAAATGGATAGTGAGATTCGCTGGTGGTTCCCGGGCTTTGAGGCCGGGCTGGCGGCTCTGCCGGAGGAGGAGCGGGGAACCCTGCTTCGCAGCTGCGCGGAAAACTGCCTCCAGATGGGAATGTTGGAATTTTACCGGGGTGTGCGGGAGCGAAGCGGCGGGGACATCGACGCGTTTTTCCGGGCCCTGGGGGAAATGGGCGGGCTGGATACGGAGATTGTGCGGCCAGGGAAGGAGTTCTGGCTGATTTTCCACCAGTGCACCTGCTCCCTTCACACCCAGGGGTACATCAATTCCTGCCTGCTGTGTGAGTGTTCCCGGCAGAGCGTGCTGTACATCCTTCGGGAGCTGTGGCCGGAGCTGCGCTTTGACGTGGACCTGGAGGGCACCATTTTGAACGGCGCCCAGGACTGCCGATTCCACATTGTGGAGCAGGGGGAGGGCCGCGATGGAGCTGAAATTTGACGAGCGGGGCCTGATTCCCGCCATTGTTCAGGACCACTACACCAAGGAGGTCCTGACGCTGGCCTATATGAACGCCGAGAGTTTGGCCCTTACCATTGACGAGCGGAGGACCTGCTTCTGGAGCCGGAGCCGCCAAGAGCTCTGGCGGAAGGGCGAGACCAGCGGAAACCGCCAGCATGTGGTGTCCATCACCGCCGACTGCGACGGCGACGCTTTGGTGGTGGAGGTAGTGAAGGACGGCCCCGCCTGCCACACCGGGGCGGAGAGCTGCTTTTTCAACCCGCTGTACCTCTCCAATGAGCTGAAGCAGTTCAGCTACGAGGGCCTGTATCGGCTCATCGCCGGGCGGAAGACCAGCCCCAAGGAGGGCAGCTATACCACCTACCTCTTTGACAAGGGCCTGGATAAGATTCTCAAAAAGGTGGGAGAGGAGTGCGCCGAGGTCATCATCGCCGGGCGGAAGGAGGACCGGGAGGAGACGGTCTATGAGATCGCCGATCTCTGCTACCATGTGATGGTGCTGATGGTCCAGATGGGCATTTCTGTGGAGGATATCACCCAGGAGCTGGAGAAGCGCCACGTGGTGGATCACAAGGTGAAACAGGAGCGGATGCAATGAGGGACCTTTGCTCCGTCCACACCCATTCCACCATGTGCGACGGAAAAAGCACCCTGGAGGAGATGGCCCGGGCCGCCTTTGAAGCCGGAGCCGTCTCCTTTGGCGCCTCAGGCCACAGCCACACCCCCTTGCCGGAGGATGAAGGGTCGGTCCTTCCGGCGGATATGACCGCCTATCGGAAAGAGGTTCTCCGGCTTCGGGAGGAATACGCCGGGCGGATGGACGTGCTGCTGGGCGTCGAGCTGGACAGCCGCGCCGACGTGACGGCAGAGGGCTTTGATTACTGGATTGGAAGCGTCCACTACCTGCGGGACCCGGCGGGCAGGCAGCATGCCGTGGACTGGGATCGAAAGACGCTGGAGCGGTGCCTCCGACAGGAATTTTATGGTAATTTCCTGATGATGGCAAGGCACTATTATGATGAAGTCCGGCGAATGGCGGAGCAAAAGCCCACAATTTTGGGGCACGTGGATTTGCTTGCCAAGTTCAACGAGGACGGGTACTTTTTTGAGGAATCAGACCCCGGTTATCAAGCCATCGCCCTGGAGACGCTACACGCCGCGGACCCGGCGGAAACGCTGCTGGAAATCAATACCGGGGCCATGTCTCGGGGGTATCGCAGCGTTCCCTATCCGGCCCGCTTCCTCCTGGAGGAGTGGCGGGCCATGGGCGGAAGCGTCATCCTCACCGCCGACGCCCACAGCGCCGGAGCTATTGTTTACGGCTACGACCAGGCGGCGGAGTGGGCGCGGGCGGCGGGCTTCCGTCGCTCCACGCTGCTGACGTGTGGGGGGCGGGAGGAACGCTCTTTGAATATTTGAAATAAAAAAGTGCGAAAACTGCCGGTTTGGCGGTTTTCGCACTGTTTTTTTATACTTCAACTAGGACTCCCCCCCGCCACCTTCCACCGCGGCGGGGAGAAAGTCCCTGTTGTGTTAACATGCGTTCAGCTCGGTTTCACCGGCTAACGCATACCTGATGAGATCCATCGGAGCGATACTCCGACTGTATTCCGCTGTAAAGGGCGACGCCTTAGGAGGCGTTCACATGGGACAGCTCCTTCATACATTTAGGGCACACACTCTTTCCCTTGAAGAGCATGATGTCCTTGGTGGCGTCGCAAAAAATACAGCTGGGTTTGTACTTTTTGAGTATAACGGATGAACCTTCCACATAGATTTCCAATGCGTCGCGCTCGGCAATGTCCAGGGTGCGCCGCATCTCAATGGGGAGCACAATCCTGCCCAACTCATCCACCTTTCTTACGATTCCAGTCGATTTCACAGCTCTCCTCCTTTCCCTTTTATCCGCGCGGGCTTCCAACAGGTGGTGTAACCTTATCACACAAGGTCGGAGTTTGTCAATTCTTCCCTGGAAAAATTTAAGAAGATGTTCACAATTTGCCGGAAAAAGTAAATAATTGGAGGGAAAATATGGAAATGGCATGGGTCTGGACGGGAATGGTAACGCTGTCGCTGATCTTTGGCCTCCTCTCGGGGAACCTGGACGCGGTGGCAGGCGCGGCGCTGGAGGGGGCCCGGTCCGCCGTGGAGCTGAGCCTCTCGATGGCGGGAGTTCTCTGCCTCTGGAGCGGAGTGATGGAGATTATGAACGCCTGCGGCCTCTCGGAGGGGCTGGCAGGGCTCTTCCGGCCTATTCTGCGGCGGCTGCTGCCCAATGCCAGCAGGGACCCGGAGACTCTGGCGGCGGTGTCCGCCAACGTTTCGGCCAATCTCCTGGGGTTGGGCAACGCCGCCACGCCCCTGGGCATCCGGGCGGCCCGGAGGATGGCAAAGGGCTGCGGCAGTACGGCCAGCGACGAGCTGTGCCGCCTGGTGGTGCTGAACACCGCCTCCATCCAGTTGATTCCGGCCACCATCGCCTCGGTCCGCGCCGCCGCCGGATGCAAAGCGCCCTTTGATATTCTCCCGGCGGTGTGGCTGGCCTCGGCACTGTCGGTAACGGTGGGATTGCTGGCAGCCTGGCTGCTGTCCCGGGGGAGGAGGCGGCCATGAACCTCAGTTCGCTGGTGATTCCTGTGCTGCTGTCGGCAGTGGCGGTGTATGGCTTGGGGAAGCGGGTGGACGTGTACGCCGCCCTGACCCATGGGGCGGAGGAGGGGCTGACGGTGCTGCTGCGCATCGTCCCGGCCCTGGTGGGGCTGCTGACGGCGGTGAGCATGTTCCGGGCCTCCGGGGCCATGGAGTGGCTCTCCGGCCTCTTCGCCCCGGCGCTGGACCTGCTGGGTATCCCGCCGGAGACCGCGCCGCTGATGCTGGTCCGCCCGGTGTCCGGAAACGGGGCTTTGGCGGTGGCCAGCGATTTGATGGCCTCCCATGGGCCGGACAGCTATGTAGGCCGGGTGGCGGCGGTGATGCTGGGCAGCACGGAGACCACGTTTTACACCATTGCCGTATACTTCGGGTCTGCCGGAATCACGAAAACGCGGCACACGGTGCCTGCCGCTCTGGCGGCGGACCTGACCGGCTTCGCGGCGGCGGCCCTGGCGGTTAGGCTGTTTTTGGGAAGCTGAAACATCGGCTGCGCGGGTTGCTGTATGAGGAGCAAGGAGTCTGAAAATGGAAAGTCGGAGGGCTTGGCCCTCCGGCTTTTTCATGCCAGGATATCGAGCTCTTTGTAGCGGTTTGCCCGCTCTGCCACGTCCTCCCAGGTGGGACCGGAGCAGACGAATTCGTAATCGCTCCAGATGCGCTCCAGCTCGGCTTTGATCTGGGGAACCTCCTCCAGCTGCTCCGCGCCGGTGCGGACATAGTAGTCCGGCAGCAGGGCTCCTGTGATGATCCCCGCCTCCGGTGCGGGGGGCTCCTCCCCCTGGCTAAGGGCGAGAATCATGTCCAAATGGCTGCTGAGGTAGGCGTCGGTCTCCAGATGAACCCCCATAAGCCCGTTGAGATCGAACAGCTGGAGGGGCGCGCCGCCGGGGACCGCCACCTCGCCTTCCGCGCCCCAGAAAGCTGTGTCGTCACCCATCTGGTAAAGAGCGCCGCAGAGGGACTTGAGGCCATTGAACGCCTCCTCCGAAGGGGGCGCCTGGAAGGCGGCCAGCGCCGTGTCCATAGCCCAGCCCAGGTTCCCCAGGGCCTCGCAGCCAGGGAGGGCGGACAGGCGGCCGCCCAGCTTCACCAGCCGGGCCAGGGAGAGCAGACCCCAGATCCGGACCCGGATGTCTCCCAGTCCCTCCGCTTTCTCCGCCACCTGGGCGGGAACGTCGTTGTAAAAGATATGCGCGTCCTCCAGACGCCCGATGCGGTCGGAGCAGTCGTCCACCAACGGCTCGCCGACTTTATCATAAATCGCGTCCCGCGCGCTGTAAATCGTATCCGCCCGGTGGAGCCAGAGCTGGGCATGGTTCAGGTCCCCCCGGTCCATGGCGGCGACGCCCAGGTTGTAGTACGCCCGGCACAAACCCGCCCAGTCCCGTTTCCTCCGACATTCCGACAGCCGTTCCTCCGGAGAGGCGGACTCCTTTTTCCCAAACAGCTTGAACATGTAAACCGCATCCTTTCGTGTTCGTCAGTTATCACAAATATAGCGCCGCCTTAGTCAAAAGTCAAGGCTGTTTTCCAAGGGAAATAACCTGTGGGGGGGACTGGACAAAGTTGCAACTAACTGGTAGAATTTGAAATAGAATCTGCCCCTGTTTTCCAGGGGCGCGAGGAGGCGGCGAGGGTTATGGAAAAGAAGAAGAGCGGCTTTTTGCGCTGGCCGTGGAATGTGGTGGTTTATATCGCGCTGGTGGCGGCGCTCCGGCTGTTTGCCATTCCTATTATTCTGATTTTGGTGGCAATTCAGCGGAAGAACAACCCCCACGGCGTAGAGGAGGGGTACTGCCTCAGCCGGACCCGGCGGCGGATCAGCTGGGTGCTGTGGGGGCTTTTGTGGCTGGTCCTCGCCGCCGGGCTGTTTGCCGTGTGCCACATGGGGTTCCAGCAGGACCGGACCTATTGGGAGACCTCGGATTACGTGACCCTGGCGGCCAGCGGGGCGGGCGGCGCGCTGTTGCTTCTGCTGGGGATTTACATGGGCTGTACCGGCGCCCGGGATACGTTCTTTCCCGGGAAGAGCGCCCTGGCAAATTCCATCCGGGGCCAGCTTTCCTATCCGGACGAGGCTCCGCCGGTGGAGGAGCTCTTCGCCATGGTGGACAAGGACCTGGAGGCGAACGGCAGGTGGTTTGACTCCATGGGCGTCGGGCGGGAGTGGGTTTTAGGAGAGCTGGCCAGCCGGATTGACCGCATCCGGGGCATCTTCGTGGTGGACGAGACCAGGACCCGCCACAGCGGCGGCCGTACCAGCACCAGCCGGGTCTTGCAGCTGGTGCTGGTGGACGACCGCTGGCAAAAGCACATTACGGATTTCAAGAAGCCCCAGGAGCTGCGGGCGGCGGCGGACTGCCTGGCCCTCCGGGTGCCGGAGGCCCGGCGGGGAACCAACAGCCAGTGGAGCGCCTTCTGGAGCATGGACGAGAGCGAACGGGAGGACTTCGAGCGGGATTTCCGCCAAAAGCGGAACCTCCGGGCCTCAGAGGCTGCCCAACGGGAAATGCTCAGCGAGGGGCCCCAGGATATGATTTTGAAGCGCCGGGGCGGGGAAGTGACCTCCCGGGTCAGCGCCGCTTTGGTGGAGGATACGCTGAAACACTGTCTCGCCGGGGAGGAATCCGGCTTTGAGCTGACGCCCACCCGTCCCGTGGAGAGCGGAGGCCGCGTATTCCAGGCCCTGGACTGCCTGGTCCGGCAGGAGGCGGCGGAACAGGTTCTGCTGCTACTGGAGCTGGCTCCCTCAGAGGGGGAAAATCTGGCTCTGGCCTGGACAACAGACGCCCGGGGGGCGGAGGAGGTCTTGAAGGGCTGGCTCCGCCGGGAGGTTCCGGACCTGACGGGCTGGGACCTGCGGCGGGTCTATGACGCGCCCCAGACCAGCGCGCCCCAGAGCCGGCGAAAGTCCCAGGCGAAGCTGTCGCTGCTGTATGCCAGCGGCGCGGCGGAAAACCACACCACCTTTACGGAGGAGGACGTCCAGATGGCGGCGGAGGGCATCGTGGATGGGACCTATCAACTTGTGGACCTGACTCACGCCGCAGGCTATTTGTGGATTCGCGTTACCGCCGGAGACAAGCTGGACGGCCGCTGTACGGTGGAGGCCACCAGACCCGAGGGGGAGGAGCTAGGATTTTACATAACCAAAATGCCGCCCAAAGAGGCGGCGGCGTGGCTGACGGGATATCCCCGCGGAGAGTTCCTGCCGGGAGGCCGGGACTGGAAGCGGGTTAAAAAACCAAATTGACAAAGGAGAGATTCTATCATGGCAGCAGTTTTGAGCAACGAAGTGAAGCAGGCCCTCCAGGACATCTATTACGACGTTCGCACAGGGCGGGGCAAGGAGGCGTTCGCTCTTCTGGAGAAAGCCTCCGCCGCCGGGGACGGCGACGCCAGCTGCATTCTGGCCCGGTGTCTGTGCGGCCATCAGTACGTCTGGGGCTGGCACGGCTTCCCGGAGGACGACGAAAGGGCCACAAAGCTCCTCCATAAGTCCGTGGAGCAGGGCAGCGCCCTGGGGGTGCTGGTGGCCCTGCGGAGCGGGGAGCTGACCCCCTCCGTCCAGAAGAAAATGCCCTTCGAGAGCCTCCAGCAGGCCTTTGAGCAGGTGGAGGCTTTGGCGAAGGAGGGCGACGCCTTCTGTCAGTATATCGTCGGCAACAGTTATTTCTGGTGGGACTTCCTCCGTATTCAGAACAAGGGCAAGGACTCCTTCCCCAGCCAGGCGGAGTTTAAGGCATATTTAAAAGGAGAGATTTCCAAGTGTGAGGACTGGTTCTGGAAGGCCTTCCGGGGTGGAATTTATTTCGCAGCCAACAACCTGAACCAGTACTATACCAAGGGGGACGAGGACATCATCGCTCCTCAGCCGGAGAAGGCCGAGGGCCTCTTTAAAATGGGCGCGGAAATGGGATACCCGCTCCATCAGTACTTCTATGCGCAAGAGCTGGAAGAGGCGGAGAACTTTGCGGAGGCGGCCCATTGGTATAAGGAATCCGCCGAGGCTGGAAACGGCGGCGGCTGGTATAAGGTTGGGACGATCTATTTTGACGGGAAGGGTGTGGAGCAGGACGAGGCCTATGCGGTGTCCTGCTTTGAAAAGGAGCTGGCCCGGGACTCGGAGCACATCGGGTCCAACAATCTGCTGGGCAAGGCGTATTTCTACGGACGGGGCGTTCCCCAGGACTATGCCAAGGCGTATCAGCTCCTGACGCTGGCCCATGACAAGGGGAATACGAATTGGGGCGTGTACTATTTGGCCAAGTGCTGCTTCAAGGGCTGGGGCACCCCCCAGGATTACGGTAAGGCGCTCCAGTATCTAAATGAGATGGACTGGAATTACTGGGAAAAGGATTATATGCTGGGTGTCATCTACGCCCGGGGCCTGGGCGTGGCGGAGGATATTCCCAAGGGTGTGGCCCATCTCCAGAAGGTGGCGAGCCATGCGGAGGCCAAGGAGGAGCTGTTGAACTACAAAAAGACCCTCTTCGGCAAGTGGGTTCGGCGGAAGTAAGAGTAGAAAACGGCGGCGGAAGCGATACGCTTCCGCCGCCGGATTGCTTTTGGTACCGTCAGGGGAGGGACGGGGTCCACCAGCTTTGCTGGTAGAGGTCCGTGAAGCGATAGGTGGCCCGGACCTCGCCCTCCAGAGGCACATCGGAGATGGTCAGGTCCTCGCCGGAAACCGTCAGGGGGTCTCCCAGGAGGTAGCTGTCCTGGTAAGTACCGTCGTAGCTATAGTAGTCGCAGAGGAATTCCAGGGTATCCCCCTCCTGGAGGGCGGAATCGCTCTTGGCGACGGTCTCGGTTTCGCCCTCGCCGTACACGGCCCGGACGCCGGTGACGTAGCCATAGGGGGTCTCGTCGTCAAAGGCCAGCAGCAGCTCCGCCCGGTGGCCGTTGTGGAGCACGGGCACATAGCCGGTGATTGTATAGTGCTCTCCGTCGTCCACGGTGCTCTCGTGGTAGTAGGCTACAGGCTGTCCGTTTACCGCCAGCCAGGTTTTTTCCACATCCCCGAGAAGGTTCCCCTCCTCGTCAAAGTCAAATACGTTGTCCAGCCCCAGGTCGATGAAGCCCTCGCCGTCGTCATAGAAGAGGTTCAAATCCAGGGAGTGGACCAGCTTCCACTGTTCCTCGGAGAGCTGGAGGACCGTTCGCCCGTCCTCTCCCGTGGTCCAGGTCAGGTCCTCCTGGGCGAGGCGGTGGTCCGCCACGTACTGAGCGGCGCTGTTCAAATCTAAGGAGCGGTCGGAGAAGAAGCCGCTGCCCAGGGCCGCCTGGAGCAGGGAGGCCACGGCATCCGCGCCGCCGGAGGAGCCGCCGCCGGAGAGGCCCATCAGCGCCTCAAGGGGAGAGCCGCTGCCGCCGGAGCCCACCTGGCCCACCTGCTGGATGGAGGCGAAGTCCCGGATGCACTTGCTGTAGCTGTCGTCCAAGCCGATGGCCTGATAGGTGGATACGGCCTGATTCACGCTGGAGGACTTCCGGTAGGGGAAGTAGATGGAAATTCCGTAGGCGTTGGTCATGTTAGAGGAGGTCCGGTTGTACTTCACCGCCCCCAGCAGGGCCTCCGCCAGGGCGGTGCCCTCCTTGGTGCCCAGATTCTTCGCCAGATGCACCAGGTCCACCTGGTCGATCTTGCTGGACTGGGCGAATTCCCGGGCTCCGTTCCGGGCATTGGAAACGGTCTGGTACTCCTTGGCCTCAATCATCCGGGAGGTGGAGCGGGAGAAGTCCGCCAGGGCCTGGGGCAAGGTGGCCTCCAGCTCCGCCAGGTCGATGACGGACAACGTGGTCAGCTGGCCCCGGCACTTCTGGGCGCAGGTTTCCACGAAGCTGTCCACGATTTGCTGTCCCAGCTCAATGGTGGGCATGGAGGGGTTCTTTTCCAGGGCGGTGAGCCAGTCCGTGTAGTACCAGCCCACGCCGGGCTCCGTCTCCTCGGAGGCGATGAGGAAGTCGGCGTGCTCCGTCAGCATCAGGGCGGTCTCCGCCGTGGCCATGAGGCAGGCGTCGAAGCCCACAAAATCGAACTTCACCCCGGCGTCCTTCAGGGCCTGGTCCACGCCAAAGAGGCTCATGGACCCGGTGGAGGCGAATTTTTCGTCATAGCCGTAGCCGCTGACGGACCCTCCGCCGTGGTCCCAGAGGATGAGGCCGTACCGGCTGGCAGGGAACGTTTTCTCACACCAGCGGATGTAGCCGTACAGGGTGGAGGGGTCTGTCATGGACACGGCCCCCAGGTCCTTTTCCAGGCACGCCAGCTTCCCGTTTTTAACCTGCCAGATCTGGTTGGTTTTGCTGCTGACCTGGTTGTTCCGCCAGCCGGAGCAGCCGCCGGTGTAGACCAGCAGGTTCACGTTCTTCCCCAGGTCCGCCGCCAGCATCTCCTGGAGATCGGCGGTGCCCATGCCGCTGCGGGACTCCAGGTCCGTGCCGCACATGTAGACCATGAGGGTGACGGTGTCCCGTCCTCTGCCCAGCATTTGGGTGTACTTTGCCCGGGCTCCCGGGGCCACGGTCTCATCCAGCCGCCCGGTGTTGGCGGGGGTCTCCCAGCCGCTGGAGACGCTGCCGCCTCCCAGGCTGCCGAAGAGGGCGCTGAGGTCCGCACCGCCGGTCTGGCCGGAGGAGGTGCTTTGACTGACGGGGGCGGTGAGCCCTTCTCCCCCGCCGCCCAGGAGAGCCCCCAGGCCCCCGCCGCCGCCCAGCAGCAGCACCGCCAGCAGAAGGATAATCTTCATCAGCCCGCCGCCGGACCTGCCGCCTCCGCTGCTGCGGGAGCCTCCGCCGGAGCTCTGGCTACCCCGACCTGCGCCCACCGGGCCGGTGCCAAGGCCGGAGCCCCGTTTTTCCACGTTCTTCGCCGGGCCGGTGACGTGCTTTTCCCGGCCTCTGGGTCTGTCCATAAAAATCCACTTCCTTCGTGTCAGCTTTTCCGGCCGGGGCCGGAGCCGTGTTTTGCTTTCCCATTATACAGAGGAATCTGGGGAAAAACAATCCTGAAATTTTGCGGTTTCGCTTGGCTTTTTGATCTGCCCCGGCCAGATCAGCACCTATGTGGCGAACCTCGACCAGCCCTGGAAATACGTCTGGCTGGAGTTCGACGGTCTCCGGGTCTCGGAGTTTTTGGAGAGCGCCGGACTGGACGTCTCTCAGCCGGTTTACCGGTCTCAAAGCCCCGCCCAGGGACAGCGGGTTCGGGACATCATGCCCTATATGGCGGACCACTCTGACGCGTCCCCCCCTCCATCTAACGGGACTGCTATTTTTATTCCTGGATCTGCTGATTCAGACCTCCTCCACCCGGTGGGCCCTTCACGGCGTTCAGCTTAAGGACTTCTATATCCAGGAGGCCATCAACTACATGGAGCGGAACTATCAGCGGGAGCTCAGCGTGGAGGAGCTGGCGGACGTATGCAAGCTGAACCGGAGCTATTTCAGCAAGCTCTTTAAGGACAGCATGGGCTGTCCGCCCCAGGAGTTCCTGATCCGCCTGCGGCTGGCCCACACCGCCGACCTGATGAAGGGGACCCGGAGGTCCATCGGAGACATCGCCGCCCGCTGTGGCTATCCAAATCAGCTTCACTTTTCCCGGGCCTTTAAAAAGCGCTATGGCGTCTCCCCCCGGGAATGGCGGCTGGAAAACCAAATCAACAAGACAAAGTAGGTTGAAAAAGACTGCGGGAGCGGTCGCGTATACTATAAAGCCTGGTTTTCCCGAAGGGGAAATCCAGGCTTTTTTGGCGGCCGGCAGAGACTTCATTTCCTCGCTCCCCTAGAAGCGGCTTCTAAGACACACCCCAGGAAGAAAAGCGGACCAAATTCAATTTGGTGGATTTTGCGTGCACAAGAGGCCGGTTTGTGGTATACTAAGGAAAACAGTCGAAGGGTGGAGGAAACGGCAATGAACGACGGCTTATCCAGTTTGGAGATGAAAGAACGGGCGGACCGCCTGCTAAAAGAGGAGACGCCGGCCAAAGACCGGCGGCAGGGGCCGTCTCGCCCGCGGCGGAGGACGTCTGGAAACGGTCTGGGCGCCGCGGTCCTGGCGATCTCCATTGTCGCGCTGATCATGGCCGGGACGGCGCTGTTTCTCGTTTTGCGGGGAAGCGGAGAGGCGGAACCCTCTTCTGAACCGGCGGAGGAAGAGCCGGTTACCTTTCGGTTTGGAGACAAGGTTTTGACGCCTCTGGAGGGGATGCCCCTCAACCCCTACGACAAGGACGCTTTTTACCTGGACGAAAAGGGCCGGGTCACCTATGAGCATAACGGCCGGCGGGCCCGGGCGGGGATTGACGTGTCCACGCACCAGAAGGCCATTGACTGGCCTGCGGTGGCGGCGGATGGCATCGAATTTGCCATGCTCCGGTTGGGCCATCGGGGATATTCCGAGGGCGGGCTGTTTTTGGATCAGGCATTTGAGCGGAATCTCCGGGGAGCGCTGGACGCTGGGCTGGACGTGGGCGTCTATTTCTTCTCCCAGGCCATTACTCCCGAAGAGGCGGAGGAAGAGGCAGACTATCTTCTGGAGGCTCTGGACGGGCAGGAGCTGGCCTTTCCCGTGGCTTTCGACTGGGAGTCCATTCCCGGGGATGAGGCCCGCACCGACGGCCTGGACGGGGAGACGCTGACCCGCTGTGCCGTCGCGTTCTGCGAGCGGGTCCGGGACGCGGGCTACCGTCCGGCGGTTTACTTCAATCGTACCCAGGGCTATCTTCGCTACGATCTCAGGGATTTGACGGAGTATGGCCTGTGGCTGGCGGAATATGACGCCGTACCGAATTTTTACTATCATTTTGACCTGTGGCAGTACTCTCACACCGGCCGGGTAGCGGGCGTCGAGGGAGACGTGGACCTGAATTTGGCTTTTTAAAGAACAAAAAGGGCAGGGGATTTCTTGGAAATCACCTGCCCTTAAAATATGAAGCAGATTAAGACTTCGGGAGAGTGCCGCCGCTTACGCTGTCCCGGTTTGGCGCTTCAAAGAAGGGAAGCACGTCGTCGTCCCGCCGCATGAACAGCAGGCCGAAGGACTCCGGACCGCAGTTGCTGGCGATGGCGGAAGAGGCTTTTTGCAGATAGACCCGCTCGAAGGGGCAATACTGCTGCACCAGACTTTGGATATATTGGAGCTTTTTTTCCTCCATCCCGGAATACGTGATGAACAAAATGCGCCGGTCAATGTTCCTGGTGTCCTGGAGGGTTTTTCGGACGTACTTTTTCGCCACATGGGAAAAGCTGCCCATCTCCATGTATCCAACTCCCATCCGGCTCTTTTTCAGCACCAACACCGGATGCAGCAGCAGCGCGTCGCAAAGAATCTGGATCCGTTTGGGGATCCGCCCAGACTGGCACATCATATGGGTGCTGTTGATGATGAAGGCGGAGGAGATGAAGGCTTCCATCCGTTTCACGGCTTCTACGATCTCCTCCTTTGCCGCATGATGCTCCGCCATATGAGCCGCGCACAGCACCGCCAGCCCCAGGCTGCTGGAGAGGTGTCCAGAGTCGAGCACGGTGACGTTTTCAAAAGATTTCGCCGCCTCAAGGGCGTTTTGGTATCCCTCGCTGACGTGCTTAGCCATGGAGATATGGATGACGTTTTGGGCCTCGGTCAGCTTCTCCGCGAAGAACCGCTCGTAGTCCTCCGAAGCGGGAGGCTGGGAGATTCCCTTTCGCCCGCTGGCAATGTGCATCAGCAGCTCGTCCGGCTGGATTTCCCGCCCGTCCAGGAAACGTCCCTCGTCTGTACAGATGTAGTAGGGACAAACGGAAATGCCAAATTCCTTGGTGAGGGATTCCGGGAGATCGCATACGCTGTCCGTGGTAATGAGGATAGAGCGCCTTTGGGCCTGCTCAAAGATCAAGATGTCCTTTTCAACCTCCGACTGCCGGGCTTCCTCGTTCAGATGAACCAGTCCCTTAGGGAGGATGCTCAGCACGGCGGCCTCCAGCAGCGCTCCGCTGACAGGCTTGGCAAGATACCCGCTAAAGCCCTCCTTTCGGTAGAGAAGCTGGTTATCGCTGCCCGCGTTAGCGGTCAGGGCCACCACGGGCACGTCCTGGCACAAGCCTGCCGGCTGAACCCGCAGAGCGTGGAGACACGCGATTCCGTCCATCTCCGGCATCAGATGGTCCATGAGAATACAGTCGTAATGATGGGTCAGCGTTAGCCGCAGGCACTCGGCGCCGCTGGAGGCCGTGTCGATTTGAATTTTGGTCTCCGCCAGCAGCTTGGTGACGACCATCAGATTCATGTCGTTGTCGTCCACCACCAGGATGTGGGCGTCCGGCGCCTCGAAGCTCTGCCGGTAAGGCTCGCCGTCGTGCGCCCTGGACCGGGAGGCCAGCGTGAAGTTTCCCAGCTCCTCGTCGTCAAGGATGTCCTGATCCAGCCGGACAATGAAGGTCGACCCCTTGGTATAAACGCTGTTGACGCTGATTTCTCCGCCCATCAGCTCCACCAGCTGCTGGACAATGCTCAGCCCCAGGCCGGTTCCTTCGATGAAGCGGTTTCGCTCTTCGTCCACCCGCCGGAACGCGTTGAAAATGTAGGGAATGTTTTCCTTTTTCACGCCCTGGCCGGTGTCCTCCACGGAATACCAGACCCGCACCCGGTTGACGGACAGACGCTCGCACCGGACAGAAAGGGTGACCGAACCCTCGCTGGTGTACTTTACGGCGTTGTTCAGGAGATTGATTAAGACCTGCTTGATGCGAACCTCGTCGCCGCAGAGCATGCTGGGGATGGAGGGATCCACATGGAGCTTGAATTCCAGTCCCTTTTCCTTGGCCTTGATCCAGATCATATTGACGATTTCTGAAAATAGAGAGCCGGTCTCATAGGAGACGTTGACAATTTCCATTTTCCCGGATTTGATCTTGGAGATGTCCAGGATGTCGTTAATCAGCGAGAGCAGCAGCCGGCTGGCCCCCTGGATATTTCTCGCGTTTTCAGCCACGTCCTCCGAGGTGCTCTCCCGCAGAATGATTTCGTTCAGCCCAATGATCGTGTTGATGGGCGTGCGGATTTCGTGGCTCATGCTGGAGAAGAAGTGGTTCTCCGCCTGGTTTAGCTCCTCGATTTCTTTTTTCTGCCGCTGGGAGAGGGCGTTTTCTTCCTCGTACATTTTGTTCAGGAACATGAGCAGCACGCTGGTGAGCAGTCCCACCATAATCATGGAAAACGCAGAATCAAACAGGGCGGCATGCTGGCTGTTTGGCGCGGCAAGGGCGGGAAAGTAAAAGGCCGCACTATAGCAAAGCATGGTTTCCGCTGTACACAGCCCAAAGAACGCGATCCTGCGCCGTCCCTGCAAGGTGATGCAGACGTAAATAAAGCAGAGGACGAACCACTCCGGCACGCCGCTGTAGAAGCCGCCGGCGGAAAAAAAGGTAACGGGAAACAAGATAAGCAGCAGCACCGCGATCAGCGTGGCGCCTGTGTGGATGCGCTTTGTCTGAATACTGATCTTGGTGATCACCGCCATGGCGGCAAGACTGGCCGCCAGTATCAGAATGTTCCAAATACTCCGCCCCATAGGCAGGGTAAAGGTAATCGCGATCATGCAGACGGCCGTCACGATGCGGAACATGCGTTCCCGTAGGCTGATTCTGTGATCTGAGATGATGGCAAACCATTTTTTAATCACGCGGTTCCTCACCCCTTAGAATTCGGTATTTTCAGACGAAAGGCTCAAGGCGCGTATTTCTCCGATACATGCGCAGAGCTCGTCATAGGCTTGCAGCAGAGCGGCGTGATGCGCCTGGATAAAGTCCGCGTCCCTCCGCTTTCCCGCCAGCTCCAGCTCCTTCGCCTGGGCGGAGAGCGCTTCCGCTCCAATGGTCAGGGAGGTGCTTTTCAGCGCGTGGACCTTGACCGCGTAGTCCGCCCAATTAGCGCTTTCGTACAGGGAAGCAATCTCCGCCCGCTTTCCGGCGCTTTGATCGCGGAACATCCGTAGCATTTCACGGTAAAAATCCTCGTCTCCGGCGCAG
Organism: uncultured Oscillibacter sp.; assembly: GCA_948916585.1. Lineage (GTDB taxonomy): Bacteria > Bacillota > Clostridia > Oscillospirales > Oscillospiraceae > Oscillibacter. Next base: position 83,564 of record CAQXTN010000001.1, read on the forward strand.
TAGTCCAGCCCCATCTCTCCGTTGATGCCGGCTTGGCTAAGCTGGTCATAGGGCAGCGTGCCCGCGCTGTCCTGCGGCAAACCGGCCTCCTCCAAGGGTTCGGCGGCTTCCTCCGACCACGCCATCGTGGTGTGCGTTTCCGGAAGCTTTTTTGCCGGGAGGGTCACCGCGTCGGAGGCGGGGGCGTCCTTGCCAACGGGCCGCAGGCTGTATTGGATACAGCTCTTGGGCAGCACCTTGCGCAGTACACGCTCCAGAACCGTGCGCTCAATGGGCTTGGGGACAAATTCGGTGAAGCCCTCGCTTCGGAACATCTCCCGTGCGCCGCTGACGGTATTGGCGGTCAGCGCGATGATGGGCAGGTCCTGATACGAGCCGTCGTTCAGCTCCCGGATTTTTTTCAGGGTTTCCACGCCGTCAAAGCCCGGCATCATGTGATCCAGGAAGATGATATCGTAGGAGGTGCTGCCGCACAGGGTCACGGCCTCTCTTCCGCTCAGACAGGTGTCCACCGTAATCCCATAGCTGCCAAGAACGCCCTTGGCCACCACAAGATTCATTTCCTCGTCATCCACGGCCAGAGCCCGGATGCCCACGCAGACAAAGGGCTTCCGGCCGGCGGCCTGGTCCTCGGCAAAGCCCCGCTCGCCCGTTTCCCCGTTCAGCAGATTTGCAACGGAAAGCGCGGAGAAGGGCTTATGTATGATCAGCAGCCGGCTTCCAAGACTTAGATTGTACTCCCGCTCCGCAATTACAACGACCCGGATGGTTTTTGCGAGATCCTCATAATACGACGGGTTTTCCTGGTATTCCGATTGCGTGATGAACACATGGGTCAGCTTATGGTTGCGCTGCACCTTGAGCAGACCCTCGAAATTATGCACCTGGTAACCTTTCACGCCAAGCCCGTGCACCAGGCTTAGAATCAGGCTGTCATAATACTCCCGAACCTCGTCGCAGCTGTATTTTTCCGGCTTGAAATAGCATGCGATGTGGAGCTGGTCCGGATTATTGAGGGTGATGCACGGCCGCTCATCCGCCACGCCCTGCGGGAGGACGATGTGGGCGGAAAGGCCATGCTGCGCGTTGCTGCTGAAATGAATGAAACCGCCCATAGCGGTCAAAAGTCCCTGGGCGATGGGAAGTCCGAGCCCGAGCCCACCCGCCAGGCGGCTGCTTCCGGAATCCGCCTGGTAAAAGACGTGATACATCTGCGCCAGCTGGGAATCCGTCATGCCGATACCGGTGTCCCGGATATCCACGATCAGATTGACGCCGTAGCCCTCCCAGCGGCACTGGATGCGGACGTTGATTCCGCCCTCTTCCGTGAACTTAAAGGAGTTTTCCACCAGGATTTTGAGCACGTGAGAAATTTTTTCCGCGTCTCCAACGAGGACTGCCGGAATCTTCGGGTCGATGTCGAACACCAGCTCCAGATGCTGGCGGTTGCTTTGCAGGGCGGTCATGGTGATCACGTCGTTCAGCACCGAGGTGATCATATATTCCTTCTTGGCGGGGGTCAAGGTGCCCTCCACGATCTCCGTATAGTCCAACATATTGTTGATCTGACTGGAAAGACGTTTTCCCGCCAGTTTGATGGACGTCATATCAGACCGGATATCCGGAGAGAGCTCCTTTCCCAGCGCTACCTCGCTGATTCCGATTACCATGTTGATGGGTGTGCGGAGCTCGTGGGAAACATTGGACAAAAAAAGGGCGTTCTGCTTTCCTGCCGTCTCCAGCTCGGAAAATACACGCTCGTACCATGTCCGCTGCACGTTCCGCCGCTTGATCCAGTATCTCGCCAGCGACGAGCCGCAGAAGATCACGACGGCGCCAAGCAGCAGGCGGAAGGCATCCCCCCAGTTCATCCGGTGGGAGATGGTCTGGAGAACCAAGCCGTGATACAGCAGCGCCAGCACATATAGGCCCTCAATCGCATGGGTGATCCACTTTTTGTTCATCATGAACAACGCCAGAATCAGGATGCAGGCCACGGCTGGAATGTCAAAAAGGCTGGAGTCATGGACGCTGAAAAAAAAGAATTCAACCAGAAGCAGACCGGTGCACAGGTTTTCGTAAAGCGTGTCCGACCCGAGCTTGGCAATGTGCAGAAACCACACGCTGAAACAGCCCGCCGTCATCAGTGGCAGCATCCAGAGTTCCCAAGACAGAATCATAGAGACCAAGCCCAACATTCCGCTGAATACCGTGGTGATGACGGCCAGCAGCAGGTGTCTGCTTGTCTGTTCTTCCGCTCTCATGCCTTTTCAAACTCCTGGCTGACCCGCTTGAGAAGCTCCTGGGGCCGGTAGGGCTTTTTCAGATAATTCACCGCGCCCAGCTTAATCGCGTTTTGGACGTCCTCCTCCAAGCCCGACGCCGTTAAAAAGATCACGGGGACATCCGCGGCAAATGCCTTCATGCGCTCAAAGGTTTCGATGCCGTTCATACCCGGCATATCAATATCCAAAAGTACCATGTCGGACTTCTCGTTCTGCAGCTTCGCCAGCGCTTCGATTCCGGAATCCGCCAAAGACACGTCATAGTCCTTACCAAGGATGATTCTGGTTCTTGCCAGATTCATGTTGTCGTCGTCGACCACTAAGATACGTTTTTTCATATGTCTGCCTCCCTGTTTTGCTGCTGGGCGGTTTTACCGTCCCACGAGGCCCATTCTAAAGGAAACCTGCCAGAAAATCAAGCCTGTATTTTGGAGTGGAAAGCCGGATTTTGCCGCTGTTTCCAGTCCTTGGATAATGGGGCTGCCCACGCCGGGCGCTCCTGTGGCACCTCCTTCGGCACTAAGGAGGCAAGACGCTCTTTTTCAAGTATCAGTATGGCGATATCCGGGCCGATGTCGGGGAGAAAACCGGAGAGTAGCGGCGCCGGTGCTTCATTGCCGTTGGAAAATCTTTTGTGGAATTTTACGGCGGATTATGCTATTCTAAACAAAACGAACGAAACCGCAAAGAGCGGCAGCGCGGAGGAGGGAGCATCATGCTGCGCGTATTTTTGGTTGAGGACGAAAGCGTCATCCGGGAGACCCTGCGGGACACGGTTCCCTGGGCCCAATACGGCTACTCCTTCGCCGGGGAGGCCGGAGACGGGGAGATGGCCCTGCCCCTCATCCGCCAGGTGAAGCCGGACGTATTGATTACCGACATCCGTATGCCCTTCATGGATGGTCTGGCCCTCAGCGAGCTGGTGAGCCGGGAGTTCCCGGAGATGAAAATTATCATCATCTCCGGCTATGACGACTTCGAGTATGCCCGTCAGGCCATCAGCATCGGGGTGGACCGCTACCTTTTGAAGCCCATTACCAAAAAAGCCCTTCTGGACGTGCTGGAGGAGCTGAAGGAGAAGATTAAGGGCGAGCGGGCCAACCGGAGCTATCTGGCCCAGTTCCATCGGGAGGCGGAGGAGTACGAGCAGTACACCCGCCGTGTGTTTTTCGAGCGAATGGTGGCGGGCCAGCTCTCGGTCCAGGAGATTTACGAGTCCGCGGCAAAGCTGGACATCGATCTTCGGGCCCAGTGCTACGCGCTGGCCTTCTTCTCCGTTTTGCCGGAGCCCTCCGCCTCGGCGGAAGCCTATTCAGAGCCGGGGGCCCGTCTGCGGGATGCTCTTCTGGAGCATTTTTTGAAATATCCGGAGTACATCCTCCTTCGCTGGAACCTGACTACCTACGCCGTGCTTTTCAAAGGGGAGACCGCCCAGATGGAGGAGCTGGCCCGCCGCTGTGTGGACACCGTTCGGGTGCAGTATGCGGCCCACGCCCCGGAGCAGAGCTGGTATGTGGCGGTGGGCCGCCCCACCCAGCGTCTCAGCACTCTGCCCGCCTGCTTTGAGGAGGTTTCCCGCCTCTGGGCCTACCGGCACATTCTGCCCCAGCAGCATGTGCTGACGGCGGATACCGTCAGCTTCCTCACCGGAACCGGCAGCGGAAACAGCCACTTGGACCAGCTGGACGCCGGGAAGGTGGACCCGGCAATCCTCCTTGGCGTGATGCAGAGCGCCAGCGCCCAGGAAATCCCCAGCTTTACAGACGAATACATGCACAGCGTGGAAGTCGCCCTGTCCTCCAAGCCCTTTTGCCAATACCTCATGCTGGAGCTCCGCTTCACGGCGGCCCGCTTTGTCGGCACCTTGGGAGTGAGCCAGCCGGAGGCGTTTGCCCCGCTTTCCTGCTTGGACCTGGTGGGACGGAATGTGACGGCGGCGGACTTGAAGCGATACTTTTCCGCCATTTTGCTGCGGATGGTGGAGCTGCGGGATCAGGCGTCCAGCAGTCAGTGCAGAAGTCTATTAAAGCAGGCGGTGGCCTATATTGACCGTCATTACACCGAGGATTCCCTCTCCTTGAATCAGGTGGCCCGTGAGGTGAACATCTCCGCCAACTACCTCTCGGCGGTGTTCAGCCAGGAGATCGGAGCGACCTTTACCGAATACGTCACCGGAAAACGGATGGACCGGGCAAAGGAGCTGCTTCGCGCGACGGACAAACGCTCCGGCGAGGTGGCGGCGGCGGTGGGATATAAGGACCCTCATTATTTCAGCTTCCTATTTAAAAAAACCCAGGGCTGTACGCCCCGGGATTACCGGGGAGGAGGGAAGCGCCCATGAACCGCCCGGATTCCATTCAGAGCCGGATGCGCCGCATGGTGGTGGCCTCCGGCGGCTTCATGGCGGCGGTTCTGGCGGTGACGCTGGCGCTGGTGCTGGCGTACAACAGCCAGTATAAAAACCTCCTCTACAATGTGACCACCGCTTCGGAATTCAACCAGGACTTTAAAGAGAATATCGACCTTAAAATGTATTATTACGTCATTGAGAGCCGGTATTCTGAGGGCCTTCCCATCCAGGAGGTCCAGGCGGCCCAGGCCCTGGCGAAAAATCTATTGGACAGCACCAGCCAGAAGGACAGTCTCCGGGCCGTTACCAGTGTGCTGGACCTGTGCGAGAATCTGGAGGAGAAGATTTACCAGATTGAGCAGACCCGAAACTATGACGACCGGCAGATGCAGCTGGAGAACAACGTATACGTCCTTACCGCCATGATTCAAGAGTACATGTACAACTATCTCTACTGCGAGTCTGTCCAGCTGAACCTGTTGCAGCAGCAAATCTCTCGGCAGGTGGCGACGGAAATCCTCCTGGTGCTGGTTTTGTCCGGGGGCCTGAGTTTGCTGCTGGTCCGCTACAGCGTCCGGCTGAGCCGTTCCGTCACCCAGCCGGTGGTGGACCTGAGCCGCCGGGCGGAGGATGTCATCGGCGGAGACCTGACGGTCCGGGAGCCGGTCCGCTCGGAAACCTATGAGCTTCGCACCCTCAGCGAGGGCATGGAGCAGATGATTGCCCGGCTCAACGCCCAGATTCAGGAGATTACCCAGAAGCAGACCAGCCTCCGCAAGGCGGAGCTGGCGCTGCTGCAGGCGCAGGTCAATCCCCACTTCTTGTACAACACCATGGATACCATCATTTGGCTCATCGAGGCGGACCGGCCCCAGGCGGCGGTGGAGATGGTCTCCAACCTGTCCAGCTTCTTCCGCCATTCCCTCAGCCGGGGGGAGGACGTGATCTCTCTGGGGAAGGAGGAGGAGCATGTCCGCAGCTACCTCCAAATCCAGCAGGCCCGGTATAAGGACATTTTGGATTACACCATCCAGATTGACCCCGCTCTGCGGGAGACCCGGCTTCCCAAGCTGACGCTCCAGCCCTTGGTGGAGAATGCCCTGTACCACGGCATCAAGCTCAAGCGGGGCAAGGGCTGCATTTACATTACCAGCCGGGGGGAGGGGGCCGACGTGCTTCTACAGATTACCGACGACGGCGCGGGAATGACCGCGGCGCGGCTGGAGGAGCTGAACCGGGCCATTGAGAGCGGGGAGCGGGTGGGCTTTGGCCTGGTGACCGTCCACGAGCGACTGCGTCTCCTGTTCGGCCCGCCATACGGATTGACGCTTTCCAGCCGGGAGGGTGTGGGGACCACCGTAACGGTACGGGTCCCCTGCCGGGAAAAGGAGGACAGCGAACCGTGAAACGGATATTTCTGCCGCTGCTGATACTGAGCCTCGCTTTCGGCTCCGCCTGCGGAGCCAGGACAAGCGCTCCGGGGGACTCGCCCAATGAGGAGCTGATTGTGATTGGCATGTCCCAGGTGGGGGCGGAGTCCGACTGGCGGGTGGCGAACTCCGAGTCCATGAAGGCGGTGTTTTCCGAGGAAAACGGCTACCATCTTCTGTTCAACGACGCCCGGCAAAAGCAGGAGAACCAGATTACCGCCATCCGCAGGTTCATCCAGCAGCAGGTGGACTATATTGTCCTGATGCCAATTAGCGAAAGCGGATGGGACTCCGCGCTTCAAGAGGCGAAGGAGGCCGGTATCCCCGTCATTTTGGTGGACCGCATGGTGGATGTAGCGGACGAAAGCCTCTACGCCGCCCACATCGGCTCTGACTTTCTGCGGGAAGGAACGCTGGCCGCGGATTGGATGGAGCGCAGTTTCCAGGAGAGTGGAGACGCCGTGAGCATCATTCATATCCAGGGCACACTGGGGTCCACAGCGCAGCTTGGCCGGACGGCGGCGCTGGAGGCGGCCATAGAGACCCATGACAATTGGGAACTGCTGGCGCGGCTGGATGGTGATTTCACCCAGGCAAAAGCCTATGAGGTCATGACGGACTATCTTTCTGGCTTTTCGGGGCAGCGGCGTGTGGATGTTGTGTACTGCGAAAACGACAACATTGCCTTCGGGGCCCTCCAGGCTTTGGAGGAGCAAGGATATCGCTGCGGGCGGGAAGGGGTGAACATCATTACCTTCGACGCCACCCGGGAGGCGCTGACGGAGTGTTTAAACGGGAACATTTCTCTTGTGGTGGAGTGCAACCCGCTGCTGGGACCGCTGGTGGCGGAGGTTATCCAAGCGATGGAGGCCGGGAGGACGCCGGAGAAGCACCACTATGTGGAAGAGCGGGTTTTCATCAGGGAGGACCTGACGAAAGCCCTGATTGAGCGCCGGGAATATTGAAAAGAGGCCGGGAACGGATGCCAAGTCCGTCCCGGCCTTTGTTTATCCGCTGTTTCGACTGATCAGCTCCCACTCCAGGGATTTTGAGCGGGCTGCCTCCCCTTGCAGGAGCGCGATCATCTGCTCCGCCGCCACCCGGCCCATGCGGCTGCGGTGGCTGAGAGAGGTGATGGGCACGGGGCCCAGCTGACTCAGGTAGCTGTTGTCGAAGCTGACAACCGCCACCTCCTCCGGCACCCGGCGCCCCGCCTCCAGCAGGGCTTGAATCAGGTGATAGGCGATCTCGTCGTTGTAGCAGATCACTGCCGTAGCATCCTCCAGCCGCTTTTGCAGGAAGTCCGCCAGCAGCCGTCTGTCCCGGTTTTCCAAGAGATGGCGGCGGTCCTCCGTATCGTACCAGGCGAAGCGCCCGTCCCGGATGGACAGCCCCGCGTCCCGAAGGGCGGAGACGGCCCCATGGTAGCGCTGGGGGCCCTGTACGTCGTCGCTTTTGAAAATCCCGGCGATTTCCCGGTGCCCCTGGCCCGCCAGGTAGCGGGCGAGCTGATAGCCGCCGCCGTAATTGTCGTCCGCCACACAGGGAACCCGGTCTAATCCGGCGTAAGCGCCATGGAGAAAGACGATGGGCGTGCCCGTCTGGAAAAGACGCTGGTAGAGGTCGGCGTTGGGCGTGGGCAGAGCGGTTTTGGAGCCCTCCACTAAAAGGCCGCCCACCGGCTCCTCCAGCAACCGGAGAAGAATCTCCCGCTCCATGCTGACCTGGTTTTCAGTGGCATAGACGGCGGTGGAATAGCCCTGGCGGGAGAAAACATCGGCGGCGTCGTGAAGGATGGCGGGGAAAATGTAATCGTCCAGGAAAGAGGTCACCACGGCGATCTGGCGGGGGGCCGCCCCCGGCAGCAGCCCGGTGGCATAGGACCCGCTGCCCTGCCGCCGGTGAATCAGCCCCTCCTCCTCCAAAAGGGACAGAGCGTGGCGGACCGTCTGACGGCTCAGGCGGTATTGGCGGCTCAGCTCCTGCTCGGTGGGCAGCTTATACCCGGACTGTCCGCTGTTCCGGGCCAGCTCCTCCCGAAGCCGGTCTGCCAGCAGATGGTATTTCATCGCCATGCCTCCGCCCCCTTTCGCTCGTTGACGCTTTCATTATATCAAAAGCGAGTGGTAATTTGACCAAAATAAAGGTTGGCGCGTTTTGGAACTTTGTCGGTTTGCTCAAAAGAAAACACAAATTGCGCCTGCTCCGGTTTGGAGACCTCCGGTTCAGCAGGCGTAATTTTTCGCCTTTTGCCCAAAAGAAATCAACCGTTTTTCACTTGTTGGGCAATCTGCTGGAGAGAAAAAATCGGCCTCCGCTCTGGAAAATCGGAAAAGAACCAACAAAAAGGGAGAACAAATCGTAATATATTCAACTTAGATTGAAATTGTTGTTTTGTTTACAGCCAAATTTGTACCATTATATGTGATTATGACTAAAATTTGTCCTATTTACTCATACAAAAATAGATAGAATGACCAGAAATGTATTGACTTTAAGAAGGGAATCGTTTTTAATGCAGCTATGGAAGCCGGATGGCCTCCAGCGGCAAACCCAAAATCTGAAAGTGAGGAATTGATCATGAAGAAAGTCTTTTGTCTCATGCTGACCCTGTGCATGGTCCTGGCTCTGGCCGCCTGCGGCGGCAAGACCGGCGGAGCTGCCGCTCCCGCCGACAGCGGCCGCTCCGCCCCAGCGGACACCGGCTCTGACGCGGAGCAGCCCACCGATACCAGCGGGGAGCTGATTTCCGTGGGCGTCATCAACAACGACCCCAACGAATCCGGCTACCGGACCGCGAACGACGCGGCCATGCGGGCAACCTTCACGGAAGAGAACGGCTATAAAGCCACCTTCTACAACAACAACGACGCCGCCCAGCAGATCGCCACCGCCCAACAGATGATCCAGGACGAGGTGGACTTCCTGCTGCTCTCCCCCGCCTCCACCACTGGCTGGGACACTGTTCTTCAGGACGCCCAGGCCGCCGGCACCCAGATCATCCTCTTCGACCGTATGCTGGAAGCGGACGAGAGCATGTACGTAGCCGCCGTTGTCTCCGACATGCCCGCCGAGGGCCAGACCGCCGTGGATTGGCTGGCGGCACAGGATCTTAGCGAGTACAACATCATTCACATCCAGGGCCACATGGGCTCCGACGCCCAGCTGGGCCGCACCGGCGCCCTGGACGAGAAGGTTGCCGCCGAGAGCAGCTGGAACTATGTGACCCAGCAGACCGCCGACTGGGACGAGGCCACCGCCCGCACCATCACCCAGTCCGTAATCGACTCCGGCAAACCCTTCAATGTGATTTACGCTGAAAACAATGGTATGGCCCGGGGCGCTGTGGCCGCTCTGGACGCCGCGGGAATTACCCACGGAAAAGACGGCGACGTGATCGTCATGGGCTTCGACAGCGATAAGTGGGCCTTTGAGGAAGTTCTGGCGGGCCGCTGGAACTACATGGGCCTGTGCAACCCCCTCCAGGCCGATACGGTGGACGGCATTATCAAGGACCTGATGGCCGGGAACGCCCCCTCTCAGAAGATTACGTACACCCCCGAGCAGGGGTTTGACTGCGACACCCTCACCCAGGCCGATGTGGATACCTACGGCACCTGATTTTAGACAATTTTAACATCACGTGATCCGACACGCGGCGCGGCATGTCAGCCGCGCCGCGTGTTTTAAAATCAAAAAGAATGGAGGCGTATCCCTATGCGGAAAGGCGCGGTATTGGAAATGCGGGGCATCCGCAAGTATTTCCCCGGCGTACGTGCCCTTCAGGATGTGGATTTTACCTTGCGCAAGGGGGAAATCCACGCTCTGATGGGGGAAAACGGCGCCGGAAAATCCACGCTGATCAAGGTGCTCACCGGCGTGTATCCCAAGGACGGGGGAGAGGTCCATATTGAGGGCGTGAACGGGCCCGCTGTCATCCGCTCTCCCCAGGATGCCCAAAACGCGGGTATCAGTACGGTGTATCAGGAGATTACCCTGTGCCCCAATTTGAGCGTGGCGGAAAACATGTATATCGGCCGCGCCAAAGGGGCCGTGACCAACTGGAGAAAGATGAACAGCGGCGCGGGAAAAATCCTGGAGTCTCTGGGCATCCCCGCCAGCCCCACCCAGCAGCTGGGCACTTGCTCCATTGCCGTGCAGCAGATGGTGGCCATCGCCCGGGCGGTGGACATGGAGTGCAAGGTGCTGATTCTGGACGAACCCACCTCTTCCCTGGATGAGCAGGAGGTGCAAAAGCTCTTCCTCCTCATGCGGGACCTGCGGAAAAAGGGCGTGGGAATCATCTTTGTCACCCACTTCCTGGAGCAGGTCTATGAGGTCTGCGACCGGATCACCGTCCTCCGGGACGGCCAGCTGGTGGGCGAGTACGTCATCGAGGACCTGCCCCGGGTGAAGCTGGTCAGCAAGATGCTGGGCAAGGAACTGGACGACATGGCCGACATCAAGGGAGAGTCGGGGGGCGCGGCCATCAGCCAGGAAGGCGCGCCCGTACTGGAGGCCCAGGGTCTTTGCAGCAACGCGGGCATCAAGCCCTTCGACTTTTCCATCCGCAAGGGAGAGGTCAACGGCTTCACAGGGCTGCTGGGCTCCGGGCGGAGCGAGTGCGTCCGGGCCATCTTCGGCGCTGATCGGGTTACCGGCGGCACGGTAAAAATGGACGGCAAGGAAGTCAAGATCAAAAAGCCCCTGGACGCCATGAAGCGGGGAATCGGCTATTTGCCTGAGGACCGGAAGGGCGACGGCATCGTGGGAGACCTCTCCGTCCGGGAGAATATCATTTTGGCCTATCAGGTGATGAAGGGCTTTTTCCATCCCGTTTCCCGGGCCCAGGCGGAGGCATTCGCCGATAACTACATTCAGCTGCTGGAGATCAAGACCGCCTCGTCGGATACCCCCATCAAGTCCCTCTCCGGCGGAAACCAGCAAAAGTGCATCCTGGCCCGGTGGCTCCTTACGGACCCCAAATATCTGATTTTAGACGAACCAACCCGGGGCATTGATATCGGCACCAAAATTGAAATTCAGAAGCTGGTCCTGCGGCTGGCGGAGAAGGGCACCAGCGCCACCTTCATCTCCTCGGAGATTGACGAGATGCTGCGCACCTGTTCCCGGCTCATTGTCATGCGGGACCGGAAAGCGGTAGGCGAGCTTTCCGGAGAGGACCTGACCCAAACGAAGATTATGGCGACTATCGCGGGAGGTGAGGAATCATGACGCCGGTGAAAAACCCTGAAATCAAAGTGAAGCAGCCTGGGGAGAGCTTCTTCAAGCGGCTTGTCCGGCAGCAGCTTTTTATTCCCTTCGCGGCGCTGGCTCTGCTGGTGGTGTTCAACCTGATTGCCGACCCGTCTTTCTTTGCGGTTACCATCAAAGAGAACAGCCTGGGGAATCCGGTCCTCAGCGGCAACATCATCTCGGTGCTGGATAACGCCTCGGAGCTGGTCATTCTGGCCATTGGCATGACCTTGGTAACCGCCTCCTCCGGAGGACAGGATATCTCCGTAGGTGCCACCATGGCCATCGCCGGAAGCGTCATCCTGCGGATGGTCTGCGGCGGACAGGTCTCCGCCGATACCCTCCAGGTGCCGCTGTTTCTGGCCGTCCTGACTGGTATTGTGGTGACGGCCCTCTTCGGCGCGTTCAACGGCACGTTGGTTGCCTATTTTAAAATTCAACCCATGGTGGCAACCCTGATTATGTTTACCGCCGGGCGTTCCATCGCGGCTTGGATTAACAACAACCAGCTGCCCATTATGAACGACATCTCCTTTAAATACGCGGGGACCTTCCTGCCTGGAATTCCCGTGCCCACCCCCATTTTCATCACTGCCTTTGTGATTCTGGTGTTCTGGCTGGTGCTGAAATTCACCACGCTGGGACTTTACACCCAATCGGTGGGCATCAACGCCAATTCCTCCCGTCTCAACGGCCTGGACCCCCAGATGATCAAGCTGCTCACCTATGTGATCCTGGGTGCGTGCGTAGCGGTGGCGGGCTTCATCCGCGTCAGCCGCAGCGGCTCCATCAATTACTCCCGCATCGCGGAAAACATTGAGATGGACGCTATCCTGGCGGTGGCCCTGGGGGGCAACGCCCTCTCCGGCGGTAAGTTCAACATTTACGGCTCCATCCTGGGCGCCTATGTCATCCAGTTCCTCACCACTACGCTTTACAAGTATGAAGTGCCCTCCACGGCTCTGCCGGCCTACAAGGCGGTGGTGGTCATTTTGCTGGTAGTGCTCAGCGCCCCGGTGGTGCGGAGCAAGCTGGCAGGCCCGCGGTTCCGGGCGAAGGCAGACAACCTTGCAAAGGAGGCGAAGTGATATGACGACCACCGTAAGCAAAGCGCCCCGTCTCAAGGCCCATCGGGAACTTTCGGATACGAATTTGCTGCTGGCCATCACCGTTCTGGTATTCTTTGCGCTGTACCTGTCCGCCATTCTCTTCCTGGGAGGCGGCTTCACCAAGCCCCAGAATTTCCTGAACATCCTGAATAACAACGCCTCCCTGATCGTCCTCTCCTGCGGCATGAGCATTGTCATGATCACAGGGGGGATTGACATCAGCGTGGGGGCCGTCACCAGCTTGGTCTGCATGGCCAGCGCGGTCAACCTGGAACAGCAGGGCGGCAGCATTCTGACGGTTCTCCTCATTGGCCTGGGCATCGGTCTGGCCTTTGGGCTGGTTCAGGGGTATCTGGTGGCCTATTTGGAAATTCAGCCCTTCATTGTGTCTCTGGCGGGCATGTTCTTTGCCAAGGGCATGACCACCATTGTCAGCAAGGAGCCCGTGCGGGTGACCAACGAGGGCTTCCTGGCGGTGAAGGATACCCGCGTCCTCGTTCCAGGCCTTGGCTCCAACAACAAGCTGGGCCAATACATTCCAGCCTATGTGGAAGTGGGCGTCGTCATAGCCCTGCTGAGTGTTGTGCTGCTGTTTTGCCTCCTGCGCTGGACAAAGCTGGGCCGCAACTTTTACGCCGTGGGCGGAAACAACCAGAGCGCCAACATGCTGGGCATCAACGTGCGCCGCACCAAGTTCCTGGCCCATGTGCTGTGCAGTCTTCTGGCGGGCCTGGGCGGCATCTTGTACTTCCTCCATGTGGGAAGCGGCGACGTAGCTAACGGCGCGGGAGACGAAATGAACGCCATTGCCTCCTCCATCATTGGAGGCACCCTGCTCACCGGCGGCGTGGGCAATGTGGCGGGCACCTTCTTCGGCGTCATGAGCCTGAACACCATCAAGCGGATCGTCTCCTCCCTGGGCTTTGACGAGGCGTGGTGGTCCAACATCACCGTGGCGGCCATGCTCTGCCTGTTCCTGGTGATTCAAAGCGTCGTGCTGCTGCGGAAGAACACTGGCGGCAAGGAGGGCAGAAAATGAAAACCTGCTTAGGAATTGAACTGGGTTCCACCCGCATTAAGGCCGTGACGATTGACAGCGATTTCCTGCCCGTCTCCTCTGGGGACTATACCTGGGCCTCCCGATATGAAAACGGCGTTTGGACGTATTCTCTGGAAGAGGTCTGGACGGGGCTGAGAGACGCGCTCTCCAAGACAGAGGGCCTGGAAAACGTCGCCGCCATGGGCGTTTCCGCCATGATGCACGGCTATCTGGCCTTTGACAAGGACTGGAAGCTGCTGACCCCCTTCCGCACCTGGCAGAACACCATTACCGGCCCGGCGGCGGCGGAGCTGGGAGTGTTGTTCGGCTTCAACATTCCCCAGAGGTGGAGCGTCGCCCACCTCTATCAGGCGGTGCTAAGCGGCGAGGAACACGTTTCCCAAATTGCCCATATCACCACCCTGGCGGGCTATGTCCACTACATGCTCACCGGCGTCAACGCCGTGGGAGTGGGGGAGGCATCCGGCATGTTCCCCATCGACAGCGCCGCTCTGGACTATGACGCCGGGATGCTGTCAAAGTTCAACGCCCTGCCGAAGGTAACGGTTCTGCCCTGGAAGCTGGAGGAGCTTTTGCCGAAGGTGCTGACCGCCGGAGAACCTGCCGGAACCCTTACGGAGTCCGGCGCGGTCCGGCTGGACGGTCTGCTGGCCCCGGGAATTCCCTTCGCTCCGGCGGAGGGAGACGCGGGCACCGGCATGACCGCCACCAACGCCGTGGCTCCCCGGACGGGCAACGTCTCCGCCGGAACCTCCATCTTCGCTATGGTGGTGCTGGAAAAGCCTCTGAAAAAGGTCTACGAGGAAATCGACCTGGTGACCACCCCCGCCGGGGCCCCGGTGGCTATGGTCCACTGCAACAACTGCACCAACGATACCAACGCCTGGGTCGGCGTTTTGGGAGAGGCGGCCCGCCTCTTCGGCGCGAATCCCTCTGCCGGTGAACTGTACACCAAGCTCTACGAAAAGAGCCTGGACGGGGAAGCGGACTGCGGCGGCGTGCTGGTGTGCAATTACTTAGCTGGAGAGGGCGTTACCCACATGGACGCGGGCCGTCCGCTGGTGGCCCGGACGCCGGAGAGCCGCTTCACTCTGGCGAACTTCTTCAAGGCTCAGCTCTACGCCACCATGGCCACCGTAAAAATAGGCATGGACATTTTGCGGGCGGAAGGGGTGGCCATCGACTCCCTGACGGGTCACGGCGGACTGTTCAAGACCCCGGTGGTGGGGCAGAGCTATCTGGCCGCCGCCTGCAACGCGCCGGTCACCTGCATGGAGACGGCGGGAGAGGGCGGGCCCTATGGCATGGCCCTGCTTGCCGCGTACATGCTGCGCAAAGCGGAGGGCGAGTGTCTGGAGGACTTCCTGAGCCGCCGGGTGTTCGCCGGGACCGCCGGAACCACCGTCCAGCCAAGCGCCGCCCTGACGGAGGGCTTCCATACCTACATCCGGCGGTACAAGGCTCTGCTCGAGGTGGAGCGCACCGCCGTGGAACACCTGTAAGGAGGAACATTTATGAAAAAATATCAATTTTGGTTCGTCGTCGGCAGCCAGTTTCTTTATGGTCCCGAGGTCCTGGAAACCGTGGCCGCCCGCGCCCAGGAAATGGCGGAAGAGCTCAGCGCGGTTCTGCCCTATCCCTTGATTTACAAGGTCACCGCCAAGACCAACCGGGAAATCGCCGAGGTGTGCAAGGAGGCCAACTACGACGATTCCTGCGCCGGAGTCATCACCTGGTGCCACACCTTCAGCCCCTCCAAAATGTGGATCAACGGCCTGGCGGACCTCCAGAAGCCCTGGTGCCACTTCGCTACCCAGTACAACCGGGAGATTCCCAACGAGGAAATTGATATGGACTTCATGAACCTGAACCAGGCCGCCCATGGCGACCGGGAGCACGGCTTCATCGGGGCCCGTCTGAGAAAGCCCCGGAAGGTCATCGCCGGGTTCTGGCAGGACGGAGACGTCCAGACCCGCATCGGCAGCTGGATGAAGGCCGCCGTGGGCGTGTCGGTGTCCAAGTCCATGAAAGTCATGCGCTTTGGCGACAACATGCGGGAAGTGGCCGTTACCGAGGGCGACAAGGTGGAGGTCCAGGCCAAGCTGGGCTGGCAGGTAAACACCTGGGCTGTGGGCGATCTGGTGAAGGCCATGGAGGAAGTCACCGAGGAGGAAGTCAACGCCCAGATGGCCCGCTACGCGGAGAAATACGACATGGCAACGGACCGGATGGACCAGGTGCTCTATCAGGCCCGGGAAGAGGCTGCCATGAAGAAGCTGATGGACGCCGAGGGCTGCCTTGCCTTCTCCAACACCTTCCAGGACCTCTACGGCATGAGGCAGCTTCCCGGCCTTGCCAGTCAGGATTTGATGGCACAGGGCTATGGCTACGGCGGCGAGGGAGACTGGAAGGTCTCCGCTTTGACCGCCATCCTGAAAGCCATGGGCGAGGGCGGCAACGGAGCCTCCGCCTTTATGGAGGATTACACCTACCATCTGGTGAAGGGTCAGGAGTACAGCCTGGGAGCCCACATGCTGGAGGTCTGTCCGTCGGTTGCGGCGGACCGGCCCCGGATTGAGGTGCACCCCTTGGGCATTGGGGACCGGGAGGACCCGGCCCGGCTGGTGTTTGAGGGCAAGCCCGGCGATGCCATTGTGGTCAGCCTGATTGACATGGGCGGACGGCTCCGGCTGATCTGCCAGGACATCCACTGTGTGAAGCCCATCCTGCCCATGCCGAACCTGCCTGTGGCCCGGGTCATGTGGCAGGCGGAGCCCAGCCTCACCACCGGCGTGGAGTGCTGGATCACGGCGGGCGGCGCTCACCACACGGTCCTCAGCTATGACGTGACGGCGGAACAGATGAAGGACTGGGCCAATATGATGGACATTGAATTTGTCCACATCACCAAGGACACCACGGTAGAGAGCCTGGAGCACGACCTGTTCCTCGCGGACCTGGCCTGGAAATTGAAGTAAACGCCTGCGGGGGGGCGGCCTCCGCGCCGCCCGCACATAGGAAAGAGGGAACTGTAATGTTAGAAGAACTGAAAGAACAGGTCTGTGAGGCAAACCTGCTGCTGCCGAAATACGGTCTGGTCACCTTCACCTGGGGCAATGTCTCCGGCATTGACCGGGAACAGGGCCTAATGGTAATCAAGCCCTCCGGTGTGGAGTACGGGGACATGAAGCCCGAAGATATGGTGGTGGTGAGCCTGGAGTCCGGGGAGCGGGTGGAGGGCCGCTACAAGCCCTCCAGCGACACGGATACCCACCTGGCGCTGTATAAAGCCTTCCCGGCCCTGGGCGGCATTGTCCACACCCACAGCCGTTGGGCCACCTCCTTCGCCCAGGCGGGGAAGGGGGTTCCCGCCATGGGCACCACCCAGGGAGACTATTTCTACGGTGAGATTCCCTGCACCCGTAAGATGACACCCGAGGAAATCGCCGGAAGCTATGAGCTGGAGACGGGAAATGTGATCATTGAGACCTTCCGGGGGCGGAAGCTGGATCCAGCTCAAGTCCCGGCGGCGCTGGTCCATAGCCACGGCCCCTTCGCCTGGGGTACGGATCCGCTTAACGCCGTTCACAACGCCGTGGTGCTGGAGGAGGTGGCGTTCATGGACTTCCACGCCATGCAGCTGACGCCCGGACTGGGAGCCATGCAGCCGGAGCTGCTGGATAAGCACTACCTCCGGAAGCATGGCCCTGGGGCCTATTACGGACAGAATTGACGGGGAAGGGCCTATGGAGAGAAAGCCTTTTGGCACGACCCGCGACGGCCGTGCTGTGGATGAGATTATTTTGGATAACGGGACGCTCTGCTGTTCTCTTTTGACTTACGGAGCGACCCTGCGGGGACTGGTGGCGCAGGGGAAGCGGGGACCCGTTGATACGGTTCTGGGCTTTGACCGCGTGGAGGATTATGAGGCCCAGGACAAGTTCATGGGCGCGGTGGTAGGCCGTTACGCCAACCGCATCGCCGGAGGACGGTTCACGCTGGATGGGCGGAGCTATACCCTGGCCTGCAACGACGGGGAGAACCACCTTCACGGCGGCCCGACGGGCTTCTTTTCCAAGGTCTGGGAAGCGGAGCCCTGGGGGGAATGTGGCGTGACCTTCTCCTGTGAGAGCGGGGATATGGAAGAGGGTTATCCGGGCCGGATCAAGGCTTCCGTCACCTACTGCCTGGAGGGCAGAGCGCTGCGGCTATTGTACCGGGCCGTGACGGACCGGACAACCATCTGCAATTTGACGAATCACGCCTATTTTAACTTGAACGGACATAGCGCCGGGGGAGCGATGGACCAGCTCCTCACGCTGTGCGCCAGCCGTTACACCCCCGTGGGGCCGGGCAGTATTCCAACTGGTGAAATCACACCGGTGGAGGGGACGCCTATGGATTTCCACAGTCCCACCGCCATTGGCGCACGGATTGACCAGCCTTTCCGCCAGCTGGAGCTGTGCTCCGGCTATGACCATAACTGGGTGGTGGACGGCGAACCCGGCGCGTTGAGGCTGGCCGCCGTGCTGGAGGGCATGGAGAGCGGTATTCGCGTGGAAGTGGAGACCACTTTGCCCGGTATCCAATTTTACGCGGGAAATTACATGGCGGGTGGTCCCGCCGGAAAAGGCGGGGCGAAGTATGGCCGCCGTGACGCGGTGTGCCTGGAGACCCAGTTTTTCCCGGATACACCGAACCGCCCGGAGTTTCCCCAGTGTGTCCTTCGGCCCGGGGAAGTCTGGAGGCACGAGACGGTGTTTCGGTTTTGACAGTTCGTTTAGCGTGTAAAAGTATAAACGACAGGGACGGCGCTTAGCTGTCCCTGTCGTTTGGTTTTTGCGCTGTCCCTGCCGGTTTCCGCTATCTTTTGGGCATTTGGAAATCCGCGAGAGCCTGATTTAAATAATCGTTGAAGGGCTTCATCCGGCAGAAGATGTCTGCCGCTTTGGACAAGAACTGCTCGCCATCCACAAGGTCTTTGTCTTGGATGGGGTGCTCCAGGTACCAGCTCTTGTATTTCAGATACCCGGCCTGGGGATGTTCCTTTTCGTATCCGGCCGGAACGTTTTTCAGTGCCGAACCTCGCACCGTGAAATACTCCTGAAACGCCGGGGCCGTGATGACCGCTTCCCACTCACCGCCGTGCTCCGAGATATAGTCCCGTACCATTTTGGTGGCATCCTTGAACATGTCCGCAAACAGGCCGCCGCCCAGGAAGGACTGGCCGCCCGGTTTCACCATCAGGTAGTAGCCCACGGGAATGGGCAGCTTGCCCATAGATGAGATATGCGCCCGGAAGGCGGGATTGTAGGGGGACTTGTCGTGGCTGAACCGGGTGTCCCGTACCAGCTTGAAGGTCAGGTCCTTGGGCGCGTGGCCGAGGACGCCGCTGTCGAATTCTCCAATCCGGAAAATCAGGGCCTGGACCAGTTCCTCAAACTGCGCGTTGGCCGCCTGGTACTCGGCCTTATGGGCGTGATACCACTCCCGGTTGTTGTTGGCGCTCAGGCTGGACAGGTAGTCCAGAATCATTTGTGTATTCATGGTTCCGCCTCCTTACGCTTCCGAAATGGTGGAAAAGGCCGGGCCGTTCAGAAAGTCCCGAAGCATCTTTTTCAGCCGCTCCGGGGACTGGTACGTCCGGCAGAAGGAAAACTGCCGTTTTCATCCGTACCGGGAAAGCCGCTGGCGGTAAGCTTCCGGGGTGATACCCCAAATGTCCCTGACGGTGGCTTTTTCGATTAACATGGACAGCTCTTGATTTGTTTTTGTGTCCATAAAGCACCTCCTGTAGGATTAGACTGGAGTAAGACAAATTTGTGACAAAAGCGCTGGACTATTTTTGCGGGTGTGTCTATAGTTGACAGTATAGAGGAAATCCCGGATATTCGCAATAGCGTAAACCGCGTACAGCGTACAAATAAAATCAATCTCCTTTCATTATGAGGCACATTTTCTCATTCGCCTGTTCGCTTCCGCTTATTGATATAGCTTCCTGGTCCCCGAAAGATTTCATAACAAACACCGTAAGCTGACCGTTTCCTCTAGCAGTCAGGACCGCCTCGCTATCGTTGGAGAACACCTCCAAGGTTATAGCCGCCCCCAGAATCCGAAGGCTTCGCGGTTGCCTCACCAGCGCGGTCCGGACGCTCCATCCACGGCTGCCCCGGAAATCGCCGGAGACGGGAACATATCCGCGGACGCATTGCTTGACAAAGCCGAGGCTCGCCGCTCCGCGCCCTGGGATCAAAAGCATACACGGTCCATCAATCGGAAATAGGTCCGAACGCGCCGTCATATCGCCAAAGAGCTTTACAGCTATACAGTGCGGAGGGGATTGCTATGGGTCCGGCGCGGCTTGTCCAGAAACTTGAAAATCAACGCTTTCCCCATGTCCTTTCGGGTGAGGGCGTTGCCGTGTGATTTTTGGTAAAGAATAAAATGCTTGTAGTTCTTTTCTGAAAAAGTATCCCAGGTTTTTCGGCGGCGAGTTTTTGTACCTAAGGCTTGCCGAAAGGAAACCTGCGCGATTCTGTGAGGCCCGAAAGAAATATATAAAACAAGCAAGAAACAAATGAAACAACATTGACTTGAAAGGTGGAAATCAGTATTATGAAAAAAAGAAAAAATTTAAAAATATTGAAAGAAAAAGTGTGCAAATCGCATGAAAAATCATGCTGAACTGAGGGGAGAGATTTGCAATTGGGCGCTACCATTCGTGATATCGCAAAATTAGCACAGGTTTCTCCGGCGACTGTTTCACGGTATTTCTCAGGCAGCACGATTGTGGGAGCCGAGTTGTCTAAAAAAATTGAGGCGGCAGCGACGCAACTGGGTTACGTTCCGACCAGGACCACAAAACGGAATTTGGGCGTGATCATCGTTCTGGTTCCGCACCTGCAACTGGGATATTTCAGTGAAGTACTGCGGGAGATCATCAAGCAGATGCCAAAATATCGCTGCAAGCTTATGATTCTGCCCACTACGCCGGGAGACGACAGCTATAAAAGTTTTTTTAAAGAGCTGTATATACACGGCGTTATTTATCTGGAAGAAGATATTGACGCCGATATGCTCCGCTATATCCGGGCGAAAAACATTAAAATCATCATGCTTGGCGGGGCCGCATATGAAAGCCACTGCGACTATGTGCATATTAACGACATGGCCGCAGCCTATGAGGGGATGCGGTATCTGCTGGACCTGAATCACCGGGATATCCTCATCCTGGCGGACTATACCCACCATTTCAGCTCAGGGGCACAGCGTTTGATCGGGTGTCAGCAAGCGCTGAAGGAATATAATCTTACCTATGATGAGGACAAAGCCGTTGAGTTTGGGGAGTTGACCTGTGAGGGCGGCTACCGCTCCATGAAGAAGGCTTTGCAACAGAGCAAAAAATTCACCGCAGTGTTTGCCTTCAGCGACGAATCCGCCATCGGAGCCATCTCGGCTCTGGCTGAGAGCGGACTGAAGGTCCCGCGGGACATCTCCGTGCTTGGCTTTGACGGTATTCCGATTTCGGAGAAGGTGGTTCCGAAGTTAAGCACCATTTATCAGCCCATCGACAAAATGGTGGAATGGACCTTGAACACCTTGTGCGAAGTAGATGAAAAAGATCGGCCGGAAAATATGGAATATACGCTCCCTTATAAGCTTTTGGAGCGGGAGACTTGTATTCGACGGGAGGAACAGCTATGAGGAAACAGCCTGCATTCTGGAGAACGCTTCGATTTCTATTTTTGGGATTCTTTGTGCTGATCTCCATTGGTCCGCTGCTATGGATTGTCATGTCCTCGTTCAAGACAAACCGGGAGATTCTCTCGTCGGCCTTTGCGCCGCCCACGTCGTTCAGCCTCAGCGGGTACGAGGCAGCCTTGGACTTGGCTCCTATCTTCCAATTCTATGGAAACAGCGTGATCATTTCCGTGCTGAGCACGCTGCTGAACGTGATCGTGGTATCCATGGCGGCCTATGTGCTGGCGCGGCACAAGTTCCGGGGCAGCAACTTTATCACGTTATTGCTGTCCGTATCCCTGCTGATTCCCACAGCGGCGCTTCTGATGCCCATTTACAAGATCATGATGACCATTGGACTTTTTGACACGCGGACAGGACTGATCCTTGTTTATGCGGCCTTGGGTCTGCCTACCTCGTTGTTCATCTTCAAAAGTCATTTCCAGAGCATCCCAAAAGAACTGGAGGACGCCGCCTATATTGATGGCGCGGGCTTCTTCCGGACGTTCTTTGTGGTGGTTTTCCCTCTGGCCAGGTCCGGTTTGGCTACGGGCGCGATTTTGCAATTCCTGACCTCCTGGAACGAGTTCATGTTTGCGCTGATTCTGACCAAGAGCACAAAGGTACGGACACTGCCTCTGGCCTTGAACTACTTTACCTCGCAATTCTCGTTCAATTACACGGCCATGTTTGCCGCCCTGACCATGGTCATTCTGCCCAGCATCATCATCTATGTGCTGCTGCAAGAGCAGATTACCACCAGCATGGTGGAGGGGTCTGTCAAGGGTTAAACGCTCCACAGGGGCGGGTATCCAATACAACTTTACGAAACCAACGAGGAGGACTGGACATGAAAAAATTGTTAGCAATGGCTCTTGCGGGTGTTCTGATGTTGGGCGCGCTCTCCGGCTGCGGCGGGCAGAGCGGTTCCACCGACTCCCCGAGCAGCGGCGGAAACGGCGGCACGAAGGTGGTGGAAGTGGATTTCCCTACCCACTGGGTAGGCGTCAGTGTCAACGCGCCCTGGTTCCAGGAGCGGCTGGCCGCCTTCAATGAACGGTACGGAGACCAAATCAAGATCAACGTGGAGGAGATCGCGGGAGATCAGAACTATGTGGACAAAATGAAGGTGCTCTACAGCTCCAACTCCCTGCCGGACGCCATCAACACCGGCGGATACAATCTGATCGACTCCATGAAAGACCAGCTGGTGGTCCTGAATGATTACATCGACGACGATTTTCAAAAAGTAGGCACCGACATTGCCTGGGAAGTCAACAGCCGGGACGGCCAAATCTACGGAATTCCCTATACCAGACAGGTCATTGGCTATTTCTATAACAAGGACCTCTTTGCTCAGGCGGGCATTGATAAGCCCGCTGAGACCTGGGACGAGTTCTTTGCCCAGTGCGACAAGCTGCTGGCTGCCGGGATTACCCCTCTTTCCATGGATACGGCGGACTCTGGTTGGGTTACCTCTTTGATGCTGGGCGCTATGGTCGGCCAGACCGACAGCGGAGAGGCGTTCATGAACCAGAATTTGCCGACCGACTACAACTTCCCTGAGTTTGTGGACGCCGTTGCCAATATCCAGAAGATGTTCCAGAAGTACACGACTTCCGACGCCGTAGGCGGGGCCTATGAAAACGCGGCCAGCAACTTCTTTATGGAAGAAACCGCGATCATCGCCAACGGCCCCTGGATGGTCAGCGACTTCTACGACGAGACGCTGGTGGAGCCTGGATTTGCCGACAGAGTGGGCACCGCCATGTTCCCCGGAGGCGTCATGTACAACAGCGGAAAAATCGGCTTCAATATCGCCTCCAAGGATCCCGAGACGCTGGAAGCGACCCTGACCTTTGTCAAATTCCTCACCAATGAGGAGAGCCAGCAGAAAATGCTGGAAATCACCGGCGATATCCCCTCTATGGAAGGAATTACCTCCAGCGAAGTGAAGCCCCTGATCAACGAGGTCATTGCCAACGGAGACGCGGCCGCCCATTGTATCAATGATTTCCAGAGCCTCTGGTATGCCAATGTGGTGGATGAAATCAGCATTCAGTATCCTCTGCTGGCCCAGGGCAAGATTACGCCGGAGCAGTTTGCCAAGGCCCTGTCCGATGTTGCGGCCAAGAACTGACCGGAAACCCAAAATTTGAGAAATCTGTCCGCGGACACCGCCAGGGGGACCGTCGCCCCCTGGCGGGAAACCGGCGCCCGAATCGCTGGATGGATTGGAGGGCCAGAATATGAAAGTTAAAAAATGGAAACTAGCGGTTTTTCTGCTCCCATGCTTGCTTCTCTTTGCGCTGATTTATCTGATTCCCCTCTGCATGGTGTTTGGCAGCTCTTTTTTTGAGTGGAGAAGCGGCGGTGTGTTCCGGTTTGTTGGCCTGGGCAATTATATTCAGGCGTTTTTGTATGATACCCGGATGCACGCTGCCATTGTAAACACCATCATCTGGGTGCTCCTGCAATCCATTGTCCACGTGGGCATCGGCACCGTCATCGCGTTCATGCTCTCCCGGAAACTGCGGGGCTGGAAGGTGCTGCGGACCATCTATATGATTCCGAACGTCATCTCCGCGGCGGCCTTGGGCGTGATCTTCCTGAATGTATTCAACCCCAAGTACGGCCTGATCAATTCCGCCATCAGCCAGATAACCGGCTCCGCTTTCGAGAAGAACTGGTTCTTTGAGCAGAGCTCCGCGTTCATGACGGTCACCTGGAGCTGGCTTCTGTACACAGGCATGATTATTATTCTGGTGCTGGCGGGCATCCTGGCGATTCCAGGAGACCTGGTGGAGGCGGCCCGAATTGACGGTGCTTCTGAAATGGAAATCAACTTCAAGGTTCGTCTGCCCTTGATTCGCACGATCCTGGGTACCAGCGTCATTCTGGCGGCCACCAGCATGCTGCGGGAGTTCGAGCTGATTTACCTGACCACAAACGGAGGACCCGGCGAGACGACGCTGAACCTGCCGCTGTACCTGTACAAAACGTCTATGACAGACAACAATTACGGCTACGCCAATATGATGGGCGTGGTGCTGATTTTGGCCGGTATCCTGACAGTCTATGCCATTAACAGGCTGTTCCGTATGAACGAAGCGGACTATTGAGAGAGTCGGAAAGCGAGGAATTTGATGAAAATAGCAGTGATTGGCGGGGGCGGTGTTCGCTCTATGTTCCTGGCGAAAAGTCTGGCCCAAAGCAGCGGGGAGCTGGGGTTTGATGAGATCATATTTATGGACAACGACGAAGCGAAGCTGAACACCTATGGCCGGATGGCCGCACGTTTGGTGAAGGAGCTGAGCCCTGGCCTGCCGTTCCGCCTGACCTTGGACCCGGTAGAAGCGGTGCGGGATGCGGACTACGTTATCACCACGATCCGCGTGGGCGGCGACGATATGCGCATCCGGGATGAGCGGTTTGCTCTGAGCAAGGGCCTGCTGGGCCAGGAGACCACCGGCGCGGCGGGTTTCTCCTTCGCCATGCGCTCCGTTCCCGCTTTGGCGGAGTATTGCGAGCTGGCAAAACGCTATGCCTCCAAAGATGTGAAAATCTTTAACTTTACCAACCCGGCGGGCGTGGTGTCTCAGACCCTGCGGGATATGGGTTATGATTTCACCTTTGGCATCTGTGACGCTCCCAGCAGCCTTCTTCACGCGTTTGCCAAGCTCTACGGCGTAGAGCAGGACGCGGTTACTGGCAACTGCTATGGACTGAATCATCTTTCCTTCTTCGAGAGCGTCAAACTCCGGGGCCGGGAGATTATGCCGGAGCTATTAAAGAATCCCAAGCTTTACACCGACACCGATATGCGCTTTTTCAAGCCGGACCTGGTGGAGCACATGGGCTGTATCCTCAATGAGTACCTGTATTACTTCTATTACCGGGAGCAGGCGATTGAGAACATTCTGAAAGCCGGAGTTACCCGCGGCGAGGTCATCCGGGATGTAAACCACCACATGATGGAAGAGCTGTCCGGTATGGACATTGAAAACGACTTCGCGCGTTGCCTGAGCATTTTCGACAAATGGTACGGCCGGCGCGAGGACGCCTACATGTCCAACGAGACTGGCATTAGCCGGGCGAAGGAGCCGTACCATTTCGATATCCACGAGAAAGACGCAGGCGGATACGCCGGCGTAGCTTTGAAATACATCCGCGCCAGGAACAGCGGCCAAGAGAGTGAGATGATTCTCTGCGTTCCCAACCAGGGGGCCATTCCCGGATTGCTGGATACGGATGTGGTGGAGATCAGCTGTACGCTGAAAGACGGTGTTTATATCCCGCATAGGATCGAGAATCCCGGTGAACTTCAGATGGAGTTGATTCGGCGGGTCAAGATTTACGAGCGGCTGGCATCTGAGGCGCTACGGACAAAGAGTATCTCCAAAGCTGTGGACTGTCTGATGGTCCATCCCTTGGTCAATTCCTATTCCCTGGCCGGTCAGCTGGTTCAGGAATATCTGGAATCCAACAAGGATTACACAAAAGGATGGAATTGATATGGAGTTTGTGGGTGGTGTTGGGTTCACCAACATTGATCTGATATACTCAGATATGAGCCGCTTGCCGTCCATCGGGGAGGAAGTTTTCGCTGAGAATTTTGGAATGCACCTTGGAGGCGGCGTACCTGCCACGCTCATCACCACAAGCAGGCTGGGAGTACCCTCCAAAATTCTGACCTTTGTGGGAAACGACTTTTTTTCTGGCTTTGCCAAGAATGAGTTCAAAGAGTGCGGCGTGGAAATCATCAATCTCTACCGGGGAAGCGACATGCCTGTCGTCCTTACCAGCACCATGGTATGCAGTCACGACCGGACCTTTACCTCGTACCGAAATCAAAACATTGCCACAGACAGCGCGGGGGAAGAAATCTACCGGAATCTTACCGGGGCCAAGGTGGTGGACATGCACCCAGGCTTCCTGGATATTTACAAGCGGCTGAAAGCGGAGGGGACAATTTTGCTCTTTGACACCGGCTGGGAGGACGACCTGTCTATTGAAAAGTATCGGGAGTATTTGGAGCTTGCGGACTATTACCTGCCAAATCAAAAAGAAGCCCTGAAAATTACAGGAGCGCGCACCGTTGAAGAGGCTGCGGAGACGCTATCTTCTTATTTTCACGATGTCATCATCAAGCTGGACAAGGACGGCTGTATATTGAAAAATGAGAAAGGGCTGCAGTTAATCCGCTCGATGCAGGGGGTCAAATCTGTGGACGCCACCGGCGCCGGGGACGCCTTTATGGGCGGCTTTATCTATGGGATTTACCATGATTACCCCGTAGAAACCTGTATTCGCTTTGGAAATGTTACTGGTGGGACCTGCGTGCAGGGAATTGGCTGCCTTACAAAGTATGTGACAGAAGCGGAATTGCTGGAGCTGGCGGGCACAATTTGAGCGGCAAGCGAGGAGCGCTTTAGAGAACCACAAAAAACGGATAGGGTATCTGACTTCCTGTGGAGAGATTGCCTGAAATTCCAGTGTACAGGAAAGCACGGAGACGGGGATTTGTGGTGCGGCCTCTGTGAAATCCGGTTTACGTCCGGTCCGCTACGGATATTTGCGAACGCTTTAGAAAGCTTTCCCTCGGGCTTCTGTTTGGCTTTCGGAACAGTCCAATGAGTTAGAACTAAAGCCTCCCGACTCCTTCCGCCGGGGGATTAAAACGAGGGTAAGAGGAAGGTTCCTTGGATGACAAGCGGCATGGAGCGACGCTCCATGCCGCTTGTCGTATGTACTTAATAATTCTCGACAACCTTTTGTCACAGCCATTGATACTTGCGTAGAGAATTCCTGAATGGTGTCGTCAATAAAAGTGTGATATAATAGTCCACAAAATAGAGGAGGG
>CAQXTN010000002.1:0-102892 GCA_948916585.1 uncultured Oscillibacter sp.
GCTCCGCCGATCATTCAGCCGCGCCCCTGTCCCTCGTCCCCCCGCAGGGACCGCATTTCTTTTTCTCTTTTGGACCGTGCGCGGCCCGTTTGTCCCCGACCTAAGAGCCATCGCTTCGCGGCGGTTGGCCTCCGACACGCGCCCGCGGGCGCAGTCTCGTTTTCTTCTGGAAGAAAAAACCGGGGCCCCCGCCGCAACGTAAGCGCAGCGGTTGCGGTGGGGAGAGGAGGAAGGAACGGAGCAGAACGCAGTCCTCGCCGTTAGGCGGGGACGGAGTGGGCGGAGTTTCTTCCGACGGCATGGGGGGCAACGCACCAGCCATCATCATGGCTGAATCTCCCCCCGCCCGCAAGGGCGAGCAGAAAGCCCCAACTCCGCCAGGATACCCTCCTCCCTCTCCCGCATCCGGGCCTTCATAGGCCCCTCATCCATATGGTCATACCCCAGCAGGTGGAGCACGGAGTGCACCACCAAATACCCCAGCTCCCGCCGGTTGGAGTGCCCATACTCCTTGGCCTGGGCCGCCACATGCTCCATGGAGATCATCATGTCCCCCAGGGGCACCAGCCCCGTGCCGGGGTCCGCGTCCTCCGGCCCCGGCAGCTCCCCGGGCTTAAGGTCAAAGGCCGGAAAGCTCAGCACATCCGTGGCCCGGTCCACCTGCCGGGCCTCCCGGTTTAGCTGGTGAATCTCCTCATCGCTCGTCACCAGCACGTCCACCTCGCAGGGGAAATCCACCCCCTCCGCCGCCAGGGCCGTGCGGATGACCTTGCGGATAAAGGCAATCTGGCTCTCGTTCACTCCAGGGACCCCGGCGGTGACGGGGATATAGTGCCGCCTCATTTCCGCCGCCCCTTTCCCAGGTCCTTCCCCCGCTTCTCATAGTCCTCATAGGCCTGGACAATTCTCTGGACCATGACATGCCGCACCACGTCGGCGTTGGTCAGTTCGCAAATGCCGATGCCCTCCACATTGCGCAGCACTCGCATGGCCTCCCGGAGGCCCGAGGTCTTGCCGTCCGGCAGGTCGATCTGCGTGGCGTCGCCGGTGATAACAATTTTGGACCCGAAGCCCAGGCGGGTGAGGAACATCTTCATCTGCTCCCGGCTGGTGTTCTGGGCCTCGTCCAGAATGATAAAGCTGTCGTCCAGGGTCCGTCCCCGCATGTAGGCCAGGGGGGCCACCTCGATGTTCCCCCGCTCCAGGTATTTCTGATACGTCTCCGCCCCCAGCATATCGAACAGGGCGTCGTACAAGGGCCGGAGGTAGGGGTCCACCTTGGACTGCAAGTCCCCAGGCAAAAAGCCCAGCCGCTCCCCGGCCTCCACGGCGGGGCGGGTGAGGATAATCCGGTTCACCTGCTTGTCCCGGAAGGCCATGACGGCGGCGGCCACAGCCAGGTACGTCTTTCCCGTGCCCGCCGGGCCCACGCCGATGGTCACCGTGTTTTTCAGCACAGAGGCGATGTAGTCCTTCTGGCCGATGGTCTTGGGCTTGATGGGGCGGCCCTTGGCGGAGATGCAGAGAACGTCGCCGGTCAGCTCGGCGATTTTCTCCTCCTTCCCCGCCCGGACCATGCTGATCACATACCGGACGTTCTGCTCGGCGATGGGCTCTCCCCGGCTGGAGAGGGTCAGGAGGGCCTGGATGGCCTTGCAGGCCAGGGACACGTCCTCCGCCTCGCCCTCCACCCGGAGCTCCCCCTCCCGGTTGACCACGGTGACGGAGAACTCCTGCTCCAAAAGCCGGATATTCTCGTCAAAGGACCCGAAGAGGTTCACGGCCTGTTCCAGCCGCTCAATGCTGATTCTCTGTTCCAATGCGTTCACTCCTGTATTTACGCGGGCCTCAGCCCGTTTCTTCTTCCGTATAAATGGGGGCCGTCTCCCCGATTTCCTCCAGGCACTCCGCCGCCAGCGTAACCACCAGCGTGTCTCCCTTCTGGCGGGAGGAGCAGAGGGCGGACTTCACCTCGCCGTAGGGGGCCACCAGCTCTTGGAGCTGGGCCTCCAGAATGGCCCCGGCGGCCTTTTCCGCCTCGGCGGCGGTGCGGGCTGTGGGAACGGGCTCGTAAAAGCGCCAGGTTTCCGTCACCACCGTCACCGGCAGGGGGATGCCCAGGAGGCTTATGGGGTGCCTGTTGGTTATTTTATCATATTCCGCCCCTTCAATGCTACTGTTTGAGAAGAATTTTATCCGTCGGGACCCAAAAATCAGGGAGACCCCGGTTTTTTCTCTTCCGGTGTACTGTTTTTCCAGCACCGTCAGGGGCATAGCGGCGGTGAGGCTGTACCAGGTCCGGGCCTCCACCTTCCCCAGGCCCGCCAGCACCCGGGCTCCCACGGTGTCCGTGTCCTCCACGCCGGAAATTAGAATCTGCCCCTCCGTCACGGCGCTGCCGGGGATGACACAGGCCACGCCTCCGATGGTCTGGACCTTCTTCACCAGTCCCGCCCGCCGGGCCACCAGGTTGCAGGGCTCCCGCCGGTCGATCATCACCGGGGGCGGCGTCCGTTCCCGAACCTGGACCTCCGCCCGGCAGCCGGAGACGTTGACGGCAATCCAGATCAGCTCCGGCACGTCCAGCAACACGTGGTTGCGGATGTCCTCCCCGTCCAGGGAGAGGCCGAAGGTCCCCCGTGTCACGCCGTTTTTCTCCAGGGCCCGGAGGATGCGCTCCGTGGGCACGGTCTCGTTGCCCTCCACCTGAAAGTCCCAGATAAAGAAGGACCCCAGAAACAGCGCCAGGGCGCAGCCCAGCAGCCCTATCAGCAGGGCCTGGCGGTGGCGGAAGCGGAGGAGGAAGTAGGGGGCCCCTTCCTGTCCCACGACGGAGAATTCGCAATCCAGCTTTTTCCCCGCCTCCCGGAGCTTCCTCCAGTCCCGCCGGGACAAACGGCAGGTGAAAGCCGTGGGGGACTCCCATTTTAAATCCCAAAAGGCCAGGTCCTGGGCCCCGCAGAGGTTCAGCACCCGCTCCGGGAAGGCGCACTCCGCCCGGACGCGGACCTGACCCCGGAGGCGGTTCACCAGCCCCGTCAGCATGGCCCCACCCACTCCACGGAGGCGATTTTCCCGCCGATGCGCAGCTCGCCCGCCGTCATGGCCAGCAGGGTCAGCCGCTCTCCCCGGACCCGGAGGACCCCGGCGGTGGTGTTGGCGTCGATCTGCTCCTCCGTATAGGCCAGAAGGCCCATGTGATGCTCTAAGTACAGCTGGCGGCTGCCCACCATCTCCAGCCGGGGCAGTCCCGCCACCACGTCCGCCGGAAGGTCGAACAGCTCCGCCGCCGCCGCCAGCACCCCGGCCTCCCGGTCCCGTCGATTGCGTTCCATATGTCTCACCTCGCCAAAGCCTATGCAAAAGCACGGTAAAAACTGCTTGTCCCGGCATGATTGTCTCCGCCGCCGCATAGGATTTTCTGAGGTGAGGTGTATGAAACCCCGATGGCGCTCCGGCGCGTGCCTTCTGCTGTGCGGCCTTTTGGTCTGGCTTTTAGCGGATGCGGGAACGGTCCGGGCCGCGGCAGCGGAGGGACTGGCCCTCTGTGGCCGGGCGGTGATTCCCGCCCTGTTTCCCTTTATGGCGGCCTCCACCATGCTGGTGTCCATGGGCTTTGGGGAGTGGGCCTCCCCCCGCTTGGCGGGCTTGATGAATCTTTACCGTCTCCCCGGCCCCGCCGGGTCCGCCCTGCTGCTGGGGCTGGTGGGGGGCTATCCCATCGGGGCCCGGACGGCGGCGGAGCTCCACAAACGGGGGCTTCTCACTGCGGACGAGGCGGAGCGGCTTCTGGGCTTTAGCAACAACTCCAACCCGGTGTTTCTCATCAGCGTTTTGGGGGGCGGGGTTTTCGGCAGCCCCCGGACGGGGGTGTATCTGTGGCTCATCCATGTGCTCTCCGCCCTGCTGACGGGATTTTTCTTCCGGGGAAGCGGAAAAGCCCCTGGGCGGCAGGGACTGCCAAGGTCTGTTCCTTGTCAGTCCTCCTCCCTTCCCGCCGCCTTGGTGGAGGGGATCAAAAGCGCCTGTGGGAGCATGGTTTCCGTCTGTGGCTTCGTGATCTTCTTCTACGTGCTGGCAAGCCCTCTAGCCGGGCTGGGCGGCGCGCTGGGGGCCGGGCTGGTGGGGGCGCTGGAGCTCTTTTCCCTGACGCCGCTGCTGGCAGCGGACCGGGTGAGCTTCATCCTGGCTTCCGCCTGCGCGGGCTGGGGCGGGGCCTCCATCCTCTGTCAGACGGTAGCGGCCCTGGAGGGCAGCGGGCTGCGGCTTCGGAACTGCGTGCTGGGAAAGGCGGTTCAGGGTCTCCTGGCGGCCGGGCTGGCGGCGGCGGTGAGCTTTTATGTGTTTTGAGGGAAAAACGCAGCCCCCCTTTGGGGGCCTGCCATGAGGAAGCCGGGCACCCGTTGAAAGGAAATCGCTTTTCAGCGGGTACTTTTTTATACCGGTTTTGCCGGAAAGCAAACCTTTCTCGCGAGGGAGCGGCAATGTTCATTTACGTTGCTTGCCGCAACGGGTTTTAGTCCCTATAATAATGGGGAAAGGAGGTGATCTCGGATGCTGAATGAGAACATAAAAACGATCCGAAAGTCCAAGGGCCTTTCCCAGGAGGAGCTTGCCATCAAGCTGAATGTGGTACGGCAGACCATCTCTAAATGGGAGCAAGGTCTCTCGGTTCCAGACGCCGATATGCTGATTTCCATATCAGAGGTATTGGAAACCCCTGTAAGCGCGCTGCTTGGAGAAACCGTCGCCGAGACGCAGGCGGATGGCTGGAGGGCAATTTCCGAGAAGCTTGAGGTCATAAACCTACAGCTTGCCCACAGAAAAGCAGCGAGGCAAAAGGCGATTCACTGGTCTTTTATCTTGCTGTGCATGGCAATCGCGGCTATTTTTCTTGTCCTAAAAAAGGTAAACAGCCCTTACTTGGGCTGGGATTATAGCCAACCTGAAACCACCGTCATGGGAGTACTGCTCCACGCGTTTGAATGGCTGTTCATTCGAATCGCTCCGCTTGCCTTGATTGGAGCAATCGCTGGGGTCTTTTTGACACGGAAGAAGGCGTGAAATTGGCTGGTGTTTCGGGGGACCGTCCACGTCTTGAAATTTGGCTTTACCGCATGCGCAGGCGCTTCGCCTGAAAGCGTCTGGGGTATGCAGTCTGAAAGGGACAAGGCAGGCCGCAATGGCCTGCCTTGTCCTGCACTTTTTCATGAAGGCTTCCCCTTTGAAGAGAACCATTTTTCGATACGTTTTGTATTCCTTCGACAAAGTTCTACAATTCGCAATTACCTTTGTCCCTTGTCGTAGGGGATACCCTCCGCCTTGGGGGCCCGGGACTTCTTGGATGTGAAGGCCAGCACCACCAGGGAGATGATGTAGGGGAGCATGTTGTACATGGCCGCCGGAAGGTTCAGGGCCTTGAGGAAGTCGAAGCCGGAGTACACGTTGCCCAGGGCCCGGAAGAAGCCGAAGAGCAGCGCCGCCAGGGCGATGCGGGTGGGCTTCCACTGGCCGAAGATCATGACGGCCAGGGCCAGGAAGCCGAAGCCCGCCACGCCGTTTTCAAACTTCCACTCGCTGACGCCGGCGGTGATGTACACGATGCCGCCAAGCCCCCCCAGCATGCCGGAGAGCAGCACGCCGGCATAGCGCATTTTGTAGACGTTGATGCCCACGCTGTCCGCCGCCTGGGGATGCTCGCCGCAGGCCATAAGCCGCAGGCCAAACCGGGTCTTATACAAGGAGACGTAAGCCCCCACGAGGGCCAGGGCCGCCAGCAGCATAAACCAGTTGAACTCAAAGCCGCCCAGGTTCACCAGGAAGGCTTTTTTCGCGTTGATGTACTGGATGGTGGAGGACACATTGTCCACGCTCTCGGCGGTGTTCATGGCCTTGACAAAGACCGTGGCCGCCGCCGTGCCCAGAAGGTTCATGGCGGTGCCCACCAGGGTTTGGTCCGCCTTGAAGTTGATGGCGGCCACCGCCAGCAGCAGGGAGTACACGACGCCCAGGGCAATGGCGGCCAGGACCACCAGCAGGATCATTCCGAAGGCGGGGGTGCTGTCCGGCAGGAACTTCATCATCAGCGCGCCGCCCAGGGCGCCCATGACCATGATGCCCTCCAGGCCGATGTTGATGACGCCGGAGTGCTCGGAGAAGCAGCCGCCCAGGGCCACCAGCAGAAGCACCGACGCGAAAATCAGCGTATATTGCAGCAGTAAGATCATTTCCCGTCTCCTCCTTTCCCAGCAGCCGCATTCTTCTTCTCATCCCGGCGGTTCAGCCAGGCATTCAGCGCCGTCTTGAAGAAGAGGACAAAGCCGCAGAGGTAGATGATCAAGGCAGAGATGAAGTCGGAAATCTGGGAGGAGTACATGGTCTTGTCCACGTAGGCGCCCCCGTTGGTGATGTGCTGGATGAAGTAGGAGGAGAAGATGGCCCCGATGGGGTTCAGTCCGCCCAGGAAGGCGGCGGCGATGCCGTTGAAGCCCATGGCGGGGACGGCGGACTGGGTGCACTGCCACTGCTCGAAGCCGGAGAGGAACAGCATGGCCGCGCCCATGCCGGCGAGCCCGCCGGCGATGGCCATGGTGAGGATCAGGTTCTTCCGCTCCCGCATGCCGCAGTATTTGGCGGCGAATTTGTTGCAGCCGGTGGCTTTCAGCTCATAGCCCAGCTTGGTTTTCTCCAGCAAAACCCACACCAGCACCGCCGTCAGGATGGCCAGGGGAATCGCCAGGCCCACGTACTGGTTCTTGCTGAACAGGGCCCCCAGACCCAGGGAGGGCAGCAGAGCCCCCTCGTTGGTGCTGGAGAGGGTAAAGGTATAGGGGCTGGTCTCCTCCTTCACCAGGGTCAGCAGCATGTTCACGGCGTAGAGGCTGATCCAGTTCAGCATGATGCAGGAAATGACCTCGTTGACGTTGCAGTAGGCCTTCAGCAAACCGGAGATCGCCCCCAGGGCGGCCCCCGCCAGAATAGCGGCAATCAGGCACAAAAACCAGGGCAGCTTCAGCCCCAGGGCGCAGTACAGCGCCGCTCCGGTGCCCACCACGTACTGGCCCGCCGCGCCGATGTTGAACAGGCCCACCTTATAGGCGAAGAGCACCGACAAACTGCACATCAGCAGCGGGGCGGTTTTCACCAGGGTGCTGCCGAAGTAGCGGAGCTGGGCCGTGGACTTGGAGTAGGTCATGAAGTTTTCCACGATGGCTAAAATAGCCCCGTTGGCCCCGGCGGGGTTGATGAGGAGCAGGGCGATGTAGCCCACCAGCAGACCCAGCAGGATGCACAGCAAAGACGCCAGCAGCGACTGGACCGCGCCGTTGCGCAGCAGGGAGGTTTTTTCTCTTTTCATGCCTTACGCCCCCTTCTTCTTCGCGCCGGCCATGTAGAGGCCCAGCTCTTCCACCGTGACCTGCTTGGGGTCGAACTCGCCCACGATTTCCCCTTCGTACATGACCAGAATCCGGTCGGAGACGTTCATGACCTCGTCCAGCTCCAGGCTCACCAGCAGCACACCCTTTCCGGCGTCCCGCTGGGCCACGATCTGCTTGTGTATGTACTCGATGGCGCCCACGTCCAGGCCCCGGGTGGGCTGGACGGCGATGAGCAGCTCCGGGTCCTTGTCGATCTCCCGGGCGATGATGGCCTTTTGCTGGTTGCCGCCGGACATGCTCCGGGCCGCCGTGACGGGACCCTGGCCGGAACGGACGTCGTACTGCTCAATGAGGCCCACGGCGTACTCCCGTATGGCCTTCCGTTTCAAAAAGCCCGTCGGGGTGACGAAGTGGCTCTCAAAATACCGCTGGAGCACCATGTTGTCCTCCAGGGAGTAGTCCAGAACCAGGCCGTGCTTGTGCCGGTCCTCGGGGATGTGGCTCATGCCGGAGGTATTCCGCTTGCGGATGGGGGCCTTGGTGATGTCCTGGCCGCCCAGGGTCAGCGTGCCCTCCTTCAGGGGTTCCAGGCCGGAGATGCCGTAGACCAGCTCCGTCTGGCCGTTGCCGTCGATGCCCGCGATGCAGACGATTTCGCCCCGGCGGACCTGGAAGGTCACGTCCTTGACGGCGTTGTTTTTGTGCCGCTTGGAGGCCACGGTCATGCCCCTTACGTCCAGCACCACCTCGCCGGGCTTGGAGGGGGCCTTTTCCACCACGAAGTTCACGTCCCGGCCCACCATCATCCGGCTCAGCTCCTCCTGGGAGCTGGCGGCGATGTCCACGGTGCCGATGTACTTGCCCTTGCGCAGCACGGAACAGCGGTTGGCCACGGACATGATTTCGTTGAGCTTGTGGGAGATAAACAGGATGCTCTTCCCCTCGGCGGAGAGGTTTTTCATAATCTGCATCAGCTCGTCGATCTCCTGGGGGGTCAGCACGGCGGTGGGCTCGTCGAAAATCAGGATCTCATTTTCCCGGTACAGCATCTTCAAAATCTCGGTGCGCTGCTGCATGCCCACGGTGATGTCCTCCACCAGGGCGTCCGGGTCCACATGAAGGCCGTACTTCTCCGAGAGGGCCAGCACCTTCTCCCGGGCCTCTCCCTTCTGGAGGAAGCCATGCTTGCAGGGCTCCACGCCCATGATGATGTTGTCCAGCACCGTAAAGCACTCCACCAGCTTGAAGTGCTGGTGGACCATGCCTATCCCTAAGTCGTTGGCGTCGTTGGGGTCCTTGATGGAGACCACCTGGCCGTCCTTTTTGATCACGCCCTCCTCCGGCTGGTACAGGCCGAACAGCACGCTCATCAGCGTGGATTTTCCGGCGCCGTTTTCGCCCAGAAGAGCGTGAATCTCGCCCTTTTTCAGCTGTAACGTGATATTGTCGTTGGCCACGATGCCGGGGAACCGCTTGGTGATATTCAGCATCTCAATGGCGTAACTCTGTTCCAATTTCACAACCTCCTCCTTCTCTGTTTCCCGGAACCCTTTGCGAAAAAATAGGTTCTTGTTTATTGTACCATATCCCGTCCTGGATTTCAAAGCATTTTTTGAAATTTTTCACAAAGTTGACCTTTTCTCTCCACAAGCCACCGGAAAGTAAAAAAGTGAGGACGGGAAGATCCCGTCCTCACAGTGCTTGAGGGGGTTTTTACTTGATGTTGCCCAGATCGTTGACCGTGATATTGGAGACGGCGGGCATAGCGGAGATGTCGTCGGAGACGGTGATTTTGCCGTCGAACATATCCTTCACCAGGGCCTTGTAGTCGTCCTGGGAGAAGCCGTCGCCCCACTGGGTGGTGTCCATGGGCAGCAGGACATAGTTGGCGGAGGGATCGTCGCCGGAAACCAGGCCCAGGGCCTCGGCCTTGCCGCCGTAGTTTCCGAAGTTGCCCGCGGCCACCTCGTCCAGCATGTGGTTGACCGTGGCGGCCAGGCCCTTCATGGCGGAGGTCAGGGTCACGCCCTCGCCGTAGGCGGCGTCCAGGGTGAAGCTCTGGTCCACGTCCACGCCGATGACCTTGGTGCCGGGCACCTTGGCGGCCGCCTCACCGGCGGAGGTGCAGATGCCGCCGCCGCAGGCGAAGACCGCCTGGACGCCCAGGTTCTGATACCAGTTGTCCGCGTAAGCGGTGATGTCGGGATCTCCGAAGAACTGGTTGCCGTAGACATACTCGACGGTGGCGTCCACGCCCAGCTCACCGGCGGCGGCGTCCACGCCCTGGACGAAGCCGTAGCCAAAGCGCTGCACGGCGGGAACCGCCATGCCGCCCAGGTAACCCAGGTGGGTGTAGCCCAGCTTCACGGCGGCGACGCCGGCCATGTAGCCGCAGAGCTCCTCCTTATAGACAGCGCAGTACACGTTGCTGGGAACGGCCATGCCGCCCAGGTCGCCCTCGCTGACGTCCAGGGCGATGAAGGTGATCTCGGGATAAACGTCGGCCACTTGGGCGATGGTCTCGCCAAAGGCGAAGCCGGGCATGACGATGACATTATAGTCCTCGTCGGCGGCCTTTTCCACCATGGCTACGCGCTCGGCGGTGGAGTCTCCGGCGGGCTTGTAGTAGGTGAATTCCACGCCGTTGGCCTCGCTCCAGGCCTTGCTGGCCTCGTAGGTGGTCTGGTTAAAGGACTGGTCCGTGATATCGCCGTAGTCCGTGATCATAGCGACCCGGACGTCGGAGGCCTCGCCGCCCTGGTCTCCGCCGTCATCAGCGGGGGTGGCGGCGGGCTCCTGCTGGCTGTCGGAGTTGCCGGAGTCTCCAGTATTTCCGGAGTCGTTGCCGCCGCAGGCGGCCAGGGACAGCGCCATCGCCAAAGTCAGCAGGACAGCAAAAAACTTCTTCATGGGTATCAACCTTCCTTCCATATGTTCCTCTGAAAACAGAGGTCGGCCTCAGCGGGCCAAGCCTATTATAACAATACCTTCTATAGATTTCAAGGCAATTCGCAAAATGTTTTCCTTTTGGGGAAAACGCCGGAAGTCTACCTTCTTAGACTTCTTCCATTTGGACGGCAGTTTCCAGGGCGATTTCCATCATCTCCGTCAGGGAGCTCCGCCGCTCCTCGGGGGGAAGCTCCTCCTTTGTGACCAGGTTGTCGGTGACGGAGCAGATGGTCAGGGCCCGCTTCCCCGCCTCGGCGGCGGTGGCGTAGAGGCCCGCCGTCTCCATGTCGATGGCCAGCACCCCCATGGGGGCCCACTCCAGGCCGCTTCCCTTTTTATAGTAGAACACGTCGGAGCTGAGGATGTTTCCCACCGGGGGCTCCAGCCCCCGCTTCCGGGCCGCGGCCACGGCGGTCTCCAAAAGCCGGAAGTCCGCGATGGGGGCAAAGACCCCGGGAAGGCCGAAGTGGTGGGCGAAGTTGGAGTCCGTACAGGCCCCCTGGGC
This sequence comes from uncultured Oscillibacter sp., assembly GCA_948916585.1. Classification (GTDB taxonomy): domain Bacteria; phylum Bacillota; class Clostridia; order Oscillospirales; family Oscillospiraceae; genus Oscillibacter. The sequence continues at coordinate 10,834 of CAQXTN010000002.1, forward strand.
GATGACCAAATCCCGGAGCTTCAGCCTTTCGCTGAGGGCCCCGGTGGTGCCCACCCGGATGATGTTCTCCACGCCGTAGAAGTGGAAGAGCTCGTGGGCGTAAATGCCGATGCTGGGGATGCCCATGCCGGAGGCCATGGTGGAAACCTCCACGCCGTGGTAGGTCCCCGTCCAGCCCTGGACGCCCCGGACGTTGTTCACCAGCCGGGGGTTTTCCAGGAAGGTCTCGGCAATGAACTTTGCCCGGAGGGGGTCTCCGGGCATGAGGACGGTCTTTGCGAACGCGCCCTTGGCGGCCTCGTTGTGGGGAGTTCCGCCCATATCAGCCCTCCAGGGCCTTCACGGCCTTGACGATCCGGCTGGTGCCCAGGCGGGAGGCCCCCAGGTTGAGGAAGTCCTCCGCGTCCTTTAAATCGGCGATGCCTCCGGCGGCCTTGATTTTTACGTTGGGCCCGACGTGCTTGGCGAAGAGGGCCACGTCCTCCCGGGTGGCCCCGCCGCCGCCAAAGCCGGTGGAGGTCTTGATATAGTCCGCCCCGGAGGCGGTGACAATCTCGCACATCTTCACTTTTTCCTCGTCGGTGAGGAGGCAGCACTCGATGATGACCTTGAGGAGCTTGCCCTTGCAGGCGGCCTTAATGGCCTTGATTTCCGCCAGGAGCTCATCCCACTTTTGGTCCTTCACCCAGCCGATGTTGATGACCATATCCACTTCCTCCGCCCCGTTGTCCACGGCGTCCGTTGCCATGAAGCATTTGGCGGCGGTGGTGTCATAGCCGTTGGGGAAGCCGATGACCGTGCAGATGGGCAGCTTGCCCTGGACATACTCCGCCGCCTGCTTTACGTAGCTGGCGGGGATGCAGACGCTGGCGCATTGGTACTTCATTCCATCGTCGCAGATGGCCTTGATTTCCGCCCAGGTGGCTCCCTGGGCCAGCAGGGTGTGATCGCAGGTTCCCAGGATTTCCTTCAGTTCCATTTCAGCGTTCTCCTTTACTATTGTAAATATTATCCCGCCTCGCGGGGAAAGGTCCGCCTTTTGATTATACCAGACCCTCCGCCGTCTGTCTAGGGGGCCTTTCCAGCCCCTACACGTCCCCCTCTTCGCAAAAACGCCGGAGCGGGCACGCCCCGGCGGTCCGTCCCTATTGCAAAGCCGCCCCCGCCGTGCTACAATAGGACGATATTCTTGATGGAGGCTTATCCCAATGAAAAAACGAATCCTTCCCTTGCTCTGCGCCTTGATCCTGCTTCTGGGCGCGGTTCCCTCCGCCGCCGCCCTGGAGGGAGAATCCCGGCAGGCGGCCGAGACCCTGGCGGCGCTTCAGCTCATCGACGCCGTTCCTTCCGCAGAAAACTTAAAACGCCCCGCCGCCCGTATCCACGGGACAAACCTGCTGGTGCGCCTCTACGGCGCAAGAAAGGTCGATTTGCCCAGCGGCGCCCAGGACTACGCCGTATCTCAGGGCTGGGTCACAGTCACCAGCGGTCAGAACGACCCCCTGCCCACCGCTGAGTTCTGCGCCTCCTTGCTGCGGCTTCTGGGATACGAGGGCTTCACCGACGAGAACGCCGCCCTCTTCGCCCGGCGGGTGGCGCTGACTGCCCGGGACTACGGCGAGACCCTCACCCTGGGGGACCTGTACCAGCTGGTCCGGGATGCCCTGGCCTTCCCCGATAGTCAAGGTGAAGCCCTGGCCCAGGGACTGGTGAAAAAGGGACTCTGCGCCCAGTCCCAAATCCAGAGCCTCTTCCCCGAGGAGCTCACCGCCCGGCAGGTGGCCGACCGCCACATGGCCGCCGCCTTCCAGCTGGATGTCTACTATACGGAAAAAGCCTTTAAAAATGGCCGCCGGAGCAATGGCGGCAGCGGCTTCTTTGTCTCCGCCGACGGGCTGGCCGTGACCAACTACCATACCATCGAGGGCGCTGTCCAGGCCACCGCGACCCTGATCACCGGCGAGACCTTCCGGATAGACCAGGTGCTGTTTTACGATCCCGACGTAGACCTGGCCCTGCTGCGGGTCTCCAAGACCTCCATGGACAAGACGGCGGTTCCCTTCTTCCCCTTCCTGGAAATCGCGGATGACCCCGACCTCCGGCGGGGCGACCGAATCTACACCCTGGGTGTACCCCTGGGCATCACCCCCGCCATCAGCGAGGGCATTGTCAGCGCCACGGACCATGTGGTGGAAAAATTCAGCTCGCCCTGCGTCGTCAATACCGCCGACATCTCCCACGGCAGCAGCGGCGGCGCCCTGCTGAACCTCTACGGACACGCGGTAGGCGTTACCTCCGGGGCTTATGAGGCCGGAAACAGCCTGTACATCTCCGTTCCCCTGACGCCCATTCTGGCGGCGGATTGGGAGGCCGAGGGAATCTCCCTGGCGGAGGTCGCTCGGGAGGTGCAGGAGGCGGCGAAGGTCCAGGGCTGAGACCGGTCCCTTGGAGAATTCCCGGAGAATTTTCTCGAATAGTACTTGAAAACAGGGAAAACTTGTGGTAATATAAAAAGCTGTCAAGTACGCTTCACGCTCCGCGTGATTCCATTTGGAGGTAGAACATCTTGAAAATCGCCATCACTGTTTTGCAGCTCCTCTGCGGGCTGGGCATCATCCTGATCGTGTTGTTCCAATCCGGCAAGAGCGCCGGCCTCTCCGGCGCTATCGGCGGCGTGGCCGACTCCTTCCTGGCCAAGAACAAGGCCAAGACCATGGACGCCAAGCTGGCCCGGGCCACCAAGTGGATTGGGGCTCTGTTCCTCATTCTGACCATGGTGCTGCTGATCCTAGGCTAAGCGAACCGAACACCGCCCCGCGGGAGGTCTCCCGCGGGGCGGTTCTTTCGCAAAAAAGTTTCAAACAAATGTTTGCCTTTCTCTTCCAATTGTGCTATACTGGGGAAAATAATTGCGTCCCGGCGGCGCCCAGGAGGTCCTCTTATGGTGAAGCTCACCCATATGCAGCAAAAGGTCTATGACTACATCGTCTCCTGCATCCAAACCCAGGGCTATCCCCCTTCCGTCCGGGAGATCGGCGACGCGGTGGGCCTGAAATCCCCCTCCACCGTCCACTTTCACCTCAAGCACCTGGAGGAGGCCGGGGTCATCACCAAGGGCGCGGGAAAGGGCCGGGCCATCGCTCTAACGGATTCTCCCGTCCTAAAAGACCGGGTGCCCATTGTGGGCAACGTCGCCGCCGGCAGTCCCATCCTGGCGGAGGAGTGCGTCGAGGACTATCTCCCCTTTGACGCTGGAGGCCGGGAGGGCGAGTATTTCGCCCTGCGGGTCCGGGGTGAATCCATGCTGAACGCCGGAATTTTACCTGGGGATTTGGTGGTGGTTCACAGCCAGCCCACCGCCCGGCACGGGGAAATCGTGGTGGCCATGATCGAGGATGAGGCCACGGTAAAGCGCCTCTCCCTTCGAGGGGGGCAAATTTGGCTGCTGCCGGAAAACGACGACTATTCTCCCATCGACGGAACCCATGCGCGGATTTTGGGAAAGGTATCCGCCGTGGTGCGGCATTATTAAAGCCGCTATTCCCCATACAGCGCTAAGAGGCCGGAGCCTAAGGGCTCCGGCCTTGTTTTCGTAAGTTCAGGCGTAGGTATCAATATAATCGCCAACGCCGGGGGTGGGGGGCAGCATCGCCAGCTCACCCATGGCCTGCTGCTCCATATCCGTCATGGCCTTCTTCTGCAAGCCCATGGAATACTGCATCTCCAGCCGTGCGGAGCTCATCTCCATGGCGGCCATGGCAACGTCATTCATCATTGCGGGACTCTCCTTTCTTGTGCTTTTTGCTCGGGGAAACGGGCATACCGCCCAACAGCCCCAGCAGCTCGGCGGGGGCTGATTCCTCGACGGCGGAATCCTGGTTCGCCAATTTGGCGTCCAGCAGCTCGCTGCGGAGGATGGACACCTCCGGCGGAGCCGAAATAGCCAAACGGACCCGGCCTCCCTCAATTGAGACCACGGAAATCCGGACGTCCTCCCCGATCACCACGGACTCGCCGGTCCTGCGCTGTAAAATCAGCAAGGCGCGGCCTCCTCCCCGCGGCTGAACTCGGCCAGGGGATGCCGCATCTCATACCGCTCCATGATGACCTGCCGGGCCTCCCGGGTCTCCGGGTGGACCACCAGGGGACATTTCAGGTTGACTGTGCTGGCGGAAACCGGGTTTTTCACCGCGCACAGCACATAGAACCCCAGGTCTCCCGTCTCCTCCACGCCGAAAGCTTTCAGCTCCGCCCGTTCCAGCTCCGGCGCGTAGTCCGGCTTCAACGCGAAGGGGTCCAGCGCCACAAACGCCAGCGCCGGGGTCTTTACGCTCTGGAGGCAGAGCATCCCGCCGCCCTCAAAGGGCAGGAGCAAAAAGCCCTGCTCCTCCTCAAAGCCGAAGAGCCCCTCGGAAAAGTGGAGCACGTCCCCGGCCTCGTATTCGATCTCTCCGAAATACTTGGTCTGGAGCTTTTTCATGTCCGTCATGCCTTCACGTCCACCGGCTCATAGTCGGGATCGGCAGAGGGGGGCACATAGAGGGGACCACCGATATACTTGATGATTACCTCCGCCTTCTGCTTGACGGAAATTTCAATGTCGCCGGGAACGAATTCGAACTCCGTCTGGTTGATTCGCCAGTCGAAATTCAGCTTATCCATCTCATACCGGATGTTCATTTCTCCGGGGTTCCAGTCGATCTCCGGGCCCTCCGTGGGAATGAAGGTCATGGCCGGCTGGCTGAACATCTGCTCGCTGATGGCGGTTCTGGAGAGCTGCGCCTGCACATCCTCGCCAAACTTCGCTTTTAGGTAAAGCTCTCCCTCCTGCGCCCGGGCGGCCGTCGCGCTGTAGGCGGCCTGCTGGCCCTTTTGGGCGCTCTGCTCGATGCTGCGGACCGGAGAGGGAGTGATGGACTGGCGCATTTCAAAGGTATCCATGTTCAGCTGGATGGGCCGGCTCTTGATGCTCAGCCCCCCCTTGTCCCGAGAGATCTCCAATTCCGCCGTGCCCTTGGTGTACTGCAATTGCGCCCGGGAGGTCCGCATCTCAATTTCAATGGGCACACTGGTGATTTCAAGAAGCTGTCTCATAGGTCATGGCGCACTCCTTCCTCTGATAAAAATTTAATCTTTACAAATTCATATAATCCATCAGGCTCTGGGATAAGACGCTGTTGCCCACCTTCAACGCCGCGTCGTAGCAGTAGCGGGCGAACATGAAGTCGGAAATCGCCGCCGCGGGGGCCGCGTCCTCCAGCTCCATGTACTGCTGCTGGAGGGAATCCTTCGTGCTGGTGAGCAGCTCACTGTTGTCCCGGAGGAAGCCGCTCTGGGTGTCCATCTCGGTCCAGCGCTCACGGAAGGAGCTGCATCCCTCTTCAAACTGGTCCACCAGCGCCTTAAAGCGGAACTGGTCGTCCTCGCTGGCCCACCGGCCGTCCTCGGAGCTGCAGCGCTGGAGAATCTCGCCCATTTCACTGACCATGGAGATCACGTTGTTGGGGATATTGTCCACCGTTTTGCGCACGATGGTCCCGTCGGGCTTTTCGATTTCCACTTCCACGCCGTCCTTGGTCCCGTAGCCGCCGGAAAAATAGATGCCTTGGAGGGAGCTGTCAAAGACGGTGGAGGACACCACCTGGCCGTCCGCCTCCTTATGGCCCAAGCCCACGTCAATATACTTCGCCTCGTTCTTCAGGAAGTACTCCATCTTCTCCACATCCGCGGGCTCGTTGGAATCCACCCGCACGCCCCGGTAGTGGAGGACCTTGGCGGCCTCGTTTTCGTCGTTGGTTCCGGTGCCGTCGGATTTCAGATACTTGAAGGAGGTGGTGGGGTTATACTTTTCATTCTCCTTGGGGACCGTATTGGCAATATCCGGGTTTGTTGTTCCCTTTCCGTCTACCGTCAGGTACTCTCCATATCTAGGGTCATCCACATCCGCCGCGGTGGCGTTGTCCGTGAATTCCTTGTTGTAATTGGGGTTCTTCTGGAGTACCTGCTCCGCGTCGCCGGCAACGTCCGTCGGCGTTCCATCCGCCTTGAGATACGGAAACGCCGCGACGTGGTCCGGGTTCGTAGCGTCAGGGGTCCCGTCGATATATGCCGGGTTCTTATAGCTGTCCCAGGTGAAGGGAGCGTTCAGGGTATCCGCCCCGGCAAAGACGTAGTTCTCGCCGTAGCGGCCGTTCATGATCTGGGCCAGGTCCTTCGCCTTGGCGGACAGGGACTGGCCCAAGGCGGTGCGGCCCGGGCCGGTGGGGTCGCTCAGGGAGCGGATCACGTTGCCATAGGCCGTGTCCTCGGCCAGGGCGTACAGGTCCGTGGACATGTTGTTCATAGACTCCCAGGCCACGTCGTACTTGTGGCGCAGGGACTCGTTCACGTTCAGCTGGCTGCTGGTTTTCCAGTAGGAGTTGCGGATCTGGAAGCAGCGGGTGGCCAGGGCGGGGTCCTCGGCGTAGGAGTTGAACAGCCGCCGGGTGAGGACCGTGTTCATGGATTTGGTCATGGTAATATTGGAGTTGTTCAGGCTGTAACGGTAGTTTTTCAGCGTGCCTACCGTGGTCATTCTTGGAATCATCGGACTTCCTCCTTACTGATCAGGTCGTTATTCCGGTGCCGTTGATGAGTTTATCCAGCACGCTGTCAATGGTGGTCATCAAACGGCAGGCGGCGTTGTAGGATTTGGAATACATCATCAGGTTCATGGCCTCGTCGTTGAAGTCCACGGAGGACACGGAGTCCCGCGCCGTATCCACGGAGAGAAGGTTTTTATAGCTGGCGTTCAGCACCGTGTCGGTATGGCTCTGGTCCTCGCCCAAGGTGGTTCCGATGTTGTTCCACATCTCAAAGAAGGTGCCGGTCAGCATGGACACGCCGCTGGCGTTTTCATAGCCGTCCAGGTCCGTGGGGATAAACTCAAACTTCTGGTCACCCACCAGGTATTCAAAGTGGCGGATGTTGTCGCTGGCGCCGGAGGCGGGCTCAAGCTCGCCGGGAGGGCACTCGTAGCTGCACACCAGCAGGTGGTTCTTCTGCCAGGTGTTGGAAATGGAGATGTTGGCGGCGGTGATTTTGGAGGGGTCGTCGTTTCCGGGGTTGTTGCTGAACAGCACGCCGCCCACAAAAATGCCCTTGGCGTTCTTTCCCCAGCCAGGCTCCAGAACCGTGCCGTCCTCCGCCAGAACATCCTCTTTATTTTCGGGCACAAACGCCTTTTTCCCCGCGTCATAGGTCTGCCCCTTGAGATAGGCGTCCAAGACGTTTTTGCCGGTGAGCTTCGCGTCTTTCATCGCCGCCGCGTCGGCCAGTCCTACCGCGGCCAGAATCTCGTTTTGGACATCCGCGCTGTTCTTTTCCCAGTCGCTGTTGATGGTTTCATCTTTCCCATTGACCGGAATGGTAATCGCTACGCCGATTTCCTCGCCGGCGGTATTTTTTCCGGTGGTGATGAAATTGCCCTTGTCGTCCGTCAGGAAGCCCTGGTTGGCCTCGTTCATGACCTTGGCAAACTGGTTGGCCAGCAGGTCCAGCGTCCGCTGGTAATAGGGAATGCCCCGCTTGCCGCCGGCGTTTTCGTCGACGTCCGTGATGACGTTCCGGTCCGTAAATTCGCCCTTCTCCGTCAGCATCTCCCGCTGGGCCTGAATCCTGCCGGTGAGGTCGTTGTCGTCCAGCTGGACCTTTTTGGAGACCACCTGGGTGACCAGCTGCTGGGTATAGGCATAATCTCCGTTGGGCAGCTTCGTCCGCTTATAGATCATCAGGCTCTTGTCGCCCTCGGTGGGTTTGTCCGGTGTTTCCACCGTGAAGCTGTTCCGGCCGCTGTTGGCGATCAAATCCGCGATGGAAACCTGATTGCCCTGGCCGTCGTCCACCATGTCGGTCCCCGAGACCGGCTTGACGGTTCCCTTGTTGATGGCAATATAGATCTCGCCGATTTTGTTTCTCAGCTCGGAGACGGTCATACTGTAGTTGGGATCGTTGACCTTTTTGGCCTCCGAAAGCTTTGCGGTGGGCTTGCCCTCCGCCGTCTCGTAGGGCAGATAGTCGGGGTTCGCTATGGGATCTCCGTTGGCGTCCTTCCACGCCTCATTCAGGTCGGCGGTAGGCGTAAAGCCGTCGGGTTTCAGGTACGGCAGCGTGGTTGGGTCTTTGGGGTCGATTTCCCGCTTCACCGGCACCTGATCCAGCCGCAGCTGGGCGTTGTACACGCCGGAGACCAGCAGGGACTCGTCGGTCATGACCGTGCCGTCCGGGTTGGCGTTGTCCAGGTAGATGCTCAGCTTTTCCACCTTCAGCCCGGCGGCGATCTCCTCTTCGGTGTAGATGACCTTAATGTCGATCAGCTCGGAGAGCTCGTCGATTTGGAGGTTCCGCTCGTCCCGGAGCTCCAGGGCGGGGTCCCCGTGAATTTCGCTCTTGCGAATCTCCTCGTTCAGGGCGCGGATGGTTTCCAGGTGTTCGTTTACTTTGCTTACATTTTGCTCCAGCTTGCTGATGGTGTTATTTTGGACCTCTTCCAGCTTGTTGGCATAGCTGTTGAGTTTCGTGACCAGATTCTGGGCAATCTGCCGGACGGTGTTGTCGTACTCCTGGTGCCCGGTCTGGTCCACCAGGTCCTTAAACGCCGCGGCCAGCTTTTTGAACTCCAGGCCCAGAATTCCGTGGCCCGCCTCGCCCTTACTCTCGTCGCCAGCGCCCACCTCATCCAGAATCCGCTGGATTTCATCCAAAACATCCAGCCGCCCGTCGGCATAGCCCGTCTGCGCGCTCAGCGTGCGGTAGCGGATGTCCAAATAGGGGTCCCGGATCTGGGAGAGGCTCTTGACCAGCGCGCCCTGGCCGGTGCGGATATCGCCCTCGGAATAATAGCGGTCCGCTCCGGCGGTGTAGAGGCTCACCTGGTTCAGGCGCTGGCGGGTGTAGCCCGGGGTGTTGATGTTGGAAATATTGTTGCCTGTCACGGTAATGCCGGTCTGGGCGGCGTAGATCGCCAGCCGGGCCTGCGTGAAGGACCCAAAGGTACCAATACCCATATCGAAATACTCCTTATTCTAGCTTATGCGTGTCAGGCTCGAAAATCGGTTTTCATGGACGGGGGCGGCGCGCTGCCCTCTGGCTCCTTGCCATAGCCAGGTCCGCCCGGGCCCCCGGAGGGAGGTCCCCCCAGCCGCACGATAATCTTCTCCACCTCGCGCAGGTTCTGCTCCAGCAGTGTCCGCGTCTCCCCGGATGCCTTCTGATAGGCCGCGTAGCGGCTTTGAAGCTCTTCCACCGCCTGCCGGGCCTCCGCCTGCATGGCGGGGGGGAAGCGGTCGGAAATCACGCTCATGGGAACGCCCACCAGCCCCAGCTGGGGCAGCAGTTTATCCCGTGTCAGCTCCAGTCCCCGGAAGTTCAGGGCCTGGGCCTGCTCCTGGTTTAAAAGCTCGTTCAAGCCCATTAGGTCATCCCGCTGGGCGGCGGCCAGCTTTTTTTCATTCAGATCGGTAAGGCTCTCCAACCCCCGGCTCAAGGAGCGCAGGAAGCCGAGATAGGAACGGTACAGCTCATCCATGCCTTACTCCTCCGCCATCAGCAGCATCCGGCCCGCGATTGCCATGGGGTCCGGCCGGTACTCCCCAGCGGACACCACTCTCCGCAGCTCCTGAATGTCGCCGGTGGTATTGGCAGTCCGCACCTCCCGGGAAAGACGGCTGACCATCTCCATCTGAAAGCTCCTCCGGCCCGCGGGGGCGGAGAAATCGGCGGAATCGTAGTTGTGCCCGGAGACCGCCTGGGCAGAGGTTCCCCGCTTCTGAGCGGAGTAATAGGTTTTCGTCCGGCTGATGGAAGAGATGGAGCCGGAACCGGTAGAACTCAACATGATCATTCACATCCTTTGCTCTTGACAGCATTCCACTTCGTATCACTTCATTATTCATATCGGCATAATGCCGGGAAAGTTAAGAACGGAAGGGAGAATTTTCTTGATTCCAAGGGAAAGGTTTTCGGGAAAACAACCGGACCTCGGCCCTGTTTCGCTCTAAAAAGCAGGCCCCGCCTCCTTCCCGAGACGGGGCCTGCGCAAAGCTCGCGGTCCGTTTAGTGCAGGGTCTTTAGATGACGGAGCAGCACGTTGGCCACATTCTCGCAGGACGCTTGAACGCAGACGGCCCCGATGTCGTTGGCCACCATGGGCATACCGTACACCACGCTGGACTCCTTATCCTGTCCGATGGTATAAGCGCCCTTTTTCCGCATCTCCAGCAGCCCGGCGGCGCCGTCTTGGCCCATGCCGGTCATGATAATGCCCACCATTTTGCAGCGGACCACCTCCGCCATGGAGTGGAACATGGCGTCCACCGACGGGCGGTGTCCGCTGACCTTCTCTCCCGGCGCGCAGGAGACGGTGTACTTCTCCCCGATGCGCACCACCCGGCACTGAAGATCCGCCGGGGCCACCAAGGCCAGACCCCGGTGGAGCTCGTCGCCGTTCCGGGCCTCCCGAACCTCCATCTTGCAGATGCGGTTCAGCCGGTCGGCGTACATCTGGGTGAAGCCCTTGGGCATGTGCTGAACGATGACCATAGGCGGAATATCCGCCGGAAGGCGGCGCATGACCTCCAGCGTGGCCTCCGTGCCTCCCGTGGAGGCCCCCAGGCCCACCAGCACCCGGTCCATGGCCAAACCACCTCCCAAAGCCGGGGCCTCCACCGCCACGGAGGGACTCCGCAGCGGGATGGAGCGGGGCCTCGCCATGGAGGCCACCAGCACCTTCTGGGTGAGGTTGGTGACAAAGACCTCCTTGCTCTCCTGCACGTCGGGCTTGCGCACGAAGTCCACCGCGCCGGCGCTCAGCGCGTCGAAAACCTTCAGGTTCAGGGAGGAGCAGAGGATTACCGGCACCGGGTTATTGGGCAGATACTCCTTCAGAAAATCAATGCCGCTCTGGCCGGGCATTTCCACATCCATGGTCACCACGTCCGGTTTCAGGCGGGGCAGCTTTTGTTTCGCGTCCAGTGTGTTGATGGCGTAACCGATGACCTCAATCCTGGGATGGGCCGAGAGGCCCTGGATAATCAGGTTTCGGGCCAGGGCGGAGTCGTCCACCACCAGCACACGGATTTTTTTCCCCAGTTCCATTGTGAGGGAACCACCTCTTTCTTATTTTTGGAAGGTCGCCGTAGCCAAACGGCGATAGGGCGCGTTCTGGCTCAGGTTCTCCGAGGCGCTGATTAGCAGATAGCCGCCGGGAACGGTGGCTTCGTGAAAACGGCGAACCAGTGCGTCCTTGGTGGGCTGATCAAAATAAATCATCACGTTCCGGCAGAAAATCACGTCGAACTTCCGGCGGAATTTGATGGGGTCCATCAGGTTGAAGGTCTGGAAAATCACATTGCTCTTCACCGCGGGGGACACGGTATGGGTACCGTCCCGGTTGGGGGTGAAGTACTTCCGCTTCCAGTCCGCCGGGATGGTATCCGGCAGGTTATAGGTCCCCCGCCGGGCGCTGGCCAGAGCCTGGGCGGAAATGTCCGTGGCCAGGATGCGGGTGTCCCACTCCTTGGCCCGGGAGCCCAGGTAATCGTAGAGGAACATGGTGATGTTATAGGGTTCCTCTCCGCTGGAGCAGCCCGCGCTCCAAATAGCCAGGGTTTTGTCCCGCTCGTGGCGGCGGACGATCTCCGGAATAATGTTGTTGCAGAAATAGTCCAGGTGCTCCTTCTCCCGCATGAAGAAGGTGTAATTCGTGGTCAGCTTGTTCAGGACCAGGGTAACCTCGTCGTTCTCCTTCTTGTCCAGAAGGTGGTTGACGAACTCGGAGAAGGTCCCGTAGCCCAGCTTTTTCAGAGCTGGGGAGAGGCGGCTGGTGATGAGCTGCTTCTTCTGGCTCAGATCAATGCCGTAGCTGGACTGGATGAAGTTCACCATCCGCTTAAAGTCCGCGTCCGAAATCGTCATGGGGCCGAAGACGCCGCCGGTCTTGATTTCCGTATCCATTTTACGTCACCGCTTTGTTGGAAAATTAGTCGCCGTACCCATGGGCGATCAGCTGCTCGCAGTCCAGCACCAGCATGGTGCCGGAGCCGTCGGGCAGGGTGCACATGCCGGAGACCAGCTTCTGGGCGCTCTGGGAGGGGATGGGGACGATGCTGTCATTGGGAATGTCCAGCATCAAATCCACGGAGTCCACCTGGATGCCCAGCTGGTTGTTGTTGTAATCCAGCACGATGAGGATACCCTCCTCCGCCGGGGGCTTCCCCAGCCGGAGGCGGATGTCCATAATGGGGATGATCTGGCCCCGCATGTTGAAGATGCCTTGGATATAGTCCGGCATCATGGGGAGGTAGGTGGCGGTGTAGGTGTTCATAATCTCCACCACCTGCTCGGCGTCCAGGCCGATTTTCAGATTATCTACCGTGAAAATCAGGTGTTTACGACTGCCGGCGCCCTCATCCTCCGGGGCATGGTTTTCCAGCTCCTCGTCCTCCACCTGGAACAAGACATTTTCGTTACTCATTGCGTTTTGCCCTCCTTTGGCGCTCAGATATTCCGGGCCGCCGCGTAGAGGCCGCCCGCGTCAAGGATGATGCTGATATTGCCGTCTCCCAGGATGCTGCATCCGGTAATCCCGTAATTTTTGATATCGAAGTTGTTTACATAGGCGGGCAGGGGCTTCACCACGATCTGCTGCTCGCCCAGAAGCTCGTCGACAAACAGGCAGTAGGAGCAGTCGCCGGACTCCAGCCACATCAGGATACCCTCCTCGATCTTCTCCGCGCCGCCGGGGAGGTTGTAGAAGTCCCGGGCCCGGATGACGGGGTAATAGCCGTCCAGCATCTTGACCATCTCGCCGTTGACGGAGTCGTGGAGAATGTCCGCTTCCGTCAGTTTGATGCTGGAGCGGATGTTGTTGATGGGGATAGTGAAAATGGAATCTCCCACGGAGACCTCCATGCCGTCCATGATGGCCATGGTCAGGGGGATGCGCATGATGGTGGTCATGCCCTTGCCCTGCTCGCTGGTGATGCTGACGGAGCCGCCCAGGCTCTCCACGCCGCTTTTCACCACGTCCATGCCCACGCCCCGGCCGGAGAACTCCGTCACCTGGACGTTGGTGGAGAAGCCGGGGGCCATCAGGAAATTCAGGATTTCCTTATGAGAGTATTCCACCTCCGGAGAGGCGATGCCGTTGCGGATGGCCTTGGCCAGGACGGCTTCGTCGTTGACGCCGGCGCCGTCGTCAGAGATCTGGATGATGACCTCGCTGCCGGTGTCCTGGGCGGAGAGCAGAATCTCGCCCACGGGATCCTTTCCCGCGTCAATGCGGTCCTGGACGTTTTCCTCAATGCCGTGGTCCATGGAGTTGCGGACCATGTGCATGATGGGGTCTCCGATGGAGTCCACGATGGTCTTGTCCACCTCGGTGTTCTCGCCCACCAGGGTAAGCTTCACCTGCTTGTTCAGCTTTTTGCACATATCCCGGACGATGCGGTTCATCTTCTGGAAGGTGTTGGACACCGGAATCATCCGCAGGGACATGGACACGTCCTGGAGCTCGTCGGTGAGCTTGCGCAGCTGCCGGGCGGACTTGGAGAAGGCGTCCAGGTGCAGGCCCTTCAAATCGGGAGAGGCGGTGACCATGGCCTCGGTAATGACGATCTCGCCCACGATGGCGGAGAGCTGGTCCAGCTTGCTGAGGCCCACGCTGATGAGACTCTCCTTCTGGCCCTGCTGCTGGGGATGCTGGGCGGCCGCCTGGGCCGCCGGCGCGGCGGCAGGGGCCTTCTGGGCAGCGGGGGCGGACTCCTGCGCGGGAGCGGGCTCCGCCGCCGGAGGCGGCGCGGGCACGTAGTTCTGCTCCTCATAGGAGTGGACGGACCCGGCGGTCATCACGATGGGCACGGCTCTAGCCCGGTCCTCCTCGCCGCGGAACTGGAGGAGGAATCCATGCTCGATCACCACCTCGGACAGGGAGGAATCCGACTCCACCCCGGCGGGCTGGTAGGTAAAATCCGCGTCGGCGCAGAAGCCCTGGACCGAGGTGACCAGCATGAAGGCCCGGAGGTTCTCCATGCCGCAGCCCTCGTCAAAGAATACCCGGAGCCCGTAGGGGAATTCGGCGCTGCCCTCCGTCGTCTGAGCGGGGGCGGGGGCGGCGGGCGCCTCCGGGGCGGGGGCGGGAGCGGCGGCCGCCTTGGGCGCGGGCTCCGCTGGAATTTCTTCCCCCTTAATTTTGGCGATCAAACTATTAATATTTCCAAGGAAACTGTCGACATCTTCATTAAGGGGCTGTTCTGCTTCCACCTTCTCCATTTCCTCCCGGAAATAGTCCACAGCGTGGAGCATTACGTCGAAGAGCGCCGGACGGTCCTCGTCCTTCACCACGGACATCGTGCCTTCCCGGATAAGGAAGAACATGTCCTCAATGCGGTGGGAGACCCGGGCCAGCGTGTCAAATTCCATCATGGCGGAAGAGCCCTTGATGGTATGCATGATGCGGAAGATCTCGTTTACGTTGTCCTGAGAGAATGTATTTTCCTTTTCCGCGTCCAGAACAATGCTCTCCAGCTGCTCAAGAAGCGTATTGGTTTCGTAGATGTACATATCCAAGATATCGTTGTTGCTCACGAAAACACCACCTTATCAGCCTTTTTCATTACTATCGACCTGTTGCGCTAAAAAAATAAGTAGCGGCGGCAAGTTTTTTCTGTGAGGTGTCATGAATGCCTGATCTGCTCGGCGCCACCAACCCAGTCCCCGGTTATGACAAAACCACCGTCAACCGGAATATCACGGTTTCCCCGGACAATACGCAAATTCAAAATGTCCCCGACCCCAGCAAAGTCGTCCGCGCCGACGGGCGGACGGAGCAGCAGGACAGCAACCTGCAGGGGGACGGCGGAATCCGTTACGACTCCAATTTTCAAACCTTCCTCCAGCGGCTGCGGGAAACCCCCAGCTTAGCGGAAAGCCTCTCCCTCATCTTCTCGGGGCGGGAGGGCATTGTCGTCTCCTCGGGCCTCAGCGCCGGCATTGCGGAGGAGATGGGCCGTTTGCTGGAGATGATGCGAATGGACGAGAGTCAGCTTCTGGACTTTCTCCAAGGCCAGTTCAAAACCGGCACCCGTTTCGGCGGGGCTCTTTTCGCTCTGCTCCGCGGCGCCTATGCCCGTGCCGCCTCCGAGGGGGTGCGGACGGACATCCTGCAATTTTTAAAAGCCTATGTGGACTTTGACTCCACCAAGCACATCGAAGGAAACCTCCTCCGGGACCTCCAGTCCATGGCGGACGCCATGCCCTCCAGCTGGGCGGAGAAGCTCCGGGACCTGACGGCCCAGCTCCAAAACGGCATCGCCGCCGGGAACCGGCAGGGAAATCTCCAGCTTCTCCAGCGGGAGATTTTCCCCTACATGTCCTCCTATGTGGAGCGGACCCACGACATGGGCACTCCCCGGGCCCTTTTGACCATGCTGGCGCTGAACGTGGCCCGGTATGAGAACGGCTCTGAGGAGAAGCTGTTGGAGGGCTTCCACCAGCTCAGCGGCTACGGCACGCTGAAAGGCCAGCTGGGAGGCATCGACGACCAGTCCCTCCTGCTGCTGCTTCGAAGCCGGGGAAGCGGCAGCGACGCCTCCAAGGCCATCGAGTTTTCCAACCATCTGGCCTCCGCCGCCGCCCGGGCCTTTCGGGGAGAGGGCAGCGCCGAGGTGCAGCAGGCCTTCCAGAACCTTCTGGCCGCCATGCTGGTAAACGAGAGCGTTTATATGCCTATCAGCCACTATCTTCTCCCCATGGAGTGGAACGGGCGGATGCTCTTCTCCGAGCTGTGGGTGGACCCCAACGCCGAGGATGAGCAGAACCGGGGCGGAGGCGGAAAGAACACCATGCGCTTCCTGTTTAAAATGGACGTTCAGGGTCTGGGCCTTTTTGACGTCATCCTCTCCGCCCAGGGAACCGATGTGGATATCCAGATCGCCTGTCCCGACGCGGCGGCCCCCTTCACCAAGCAGATTGGGGAGGCCGTCTCCCAAATTCTGACCCGGAACGACCTGAAGCCCGCCCGAGTGGCCGTCCGGCGGATGGACCGCCCGGTCACGCTGACCGAGGTGTTCCCCAAAATCTTTGAAGGGAAGAACAGTATCAATGTCAAGATCTGAAGGAACCACCCGGGCCAAAAAAGCGGTGGCCCTGCAATACGGCCCAGGGGACACCGCGCCGGTGATCGTGGCCTCCGGCATGGGCTATATGGCGGAGAAAATCGTGGAAACCGCCGCCGACTGCGGCGTGCCCATTTACGAGGACAATTCCCTCTCCACCATCCTGACCCAGCTCCAGCTGGGCCAGGAGATTCCGGAGAGCTTGTATCAGGCCATTGTGGAGATTTATGTGTATTTCCTCCACTTCGACCCCACCGGAAACATGAAGGCTCAGGAGGCGCGGGAACACGCGCCGTCCAGCGAAAGGGAGGAAACAACATGACATCCAGCCACACCTATTTGATTCTGGACACCCAGAACCACGCTCTGGCCAACGGCGAGCTGGCTACCCCGGCGGGGGCCTCGCCCATGCGGCTGAACATCCTGGACCACAAGGTGGACAGTGTAATGGAGCACGAGGTGGTCACGCTGTTCAGCGCCAGCAGCGAGGAGCTGCCCATCCAGTGCCGCATCCTCCGCCAGCGGGGAGACGCGGTGCTTCTGGAAAAAATCGCCACCCTGGACCCAGAGGTCCGGCGAAACCTGCGGGTCCCAGTGAAATTCGACACCTTCCTCTACGCCCTGCCCAGCTCCTCCTGGAAGGGAAGGCGGAGCGTGCAGTCCATCGACCTCAGCTGCGGCGGCATCGCCTTTTACGCGGACTGCCAGCTGGAGGCGCACGAGCAGATGGAGATTGTCGTCACCCCCACGGAGGAGCCAGTGATTCTGCGCTGCGAAATTCTGCGAAAGCAGGAGCTGCAAAACGACCGCTTTATGTACGCCACCAAATTCGTGAACATGTGCGAGGACGAGGAGGTCGTGGTGCGGGAGGCGGTGTTCAGCCTCCAGCTGCAAAGCCGCGACGTTTAGGACTGACGGAACAAGGAGGAATCAAACCATGACTCAGCAAAACCGCGCCCGCCGCGCTTCCCGGCCAGGGTTCGCCTGTCTGGCGGCCCTGGTTCTTACTGCCCTGGCCCTTTGCGCCGTCCTCTCCGCCCGTCCTGTCCAGGCGGCGGAGTGGATGACCCCCTACCTGGAGCAGGTCCAGGACTGGGGCGTCATGCGGGGCGATTCCAGCGGCAACCTGCACGAGGACCGGAGCATCACCCGGGCTGAATTCGTCACCCTGGTGAACCGGGCCTTCGGCTACACCGAGCAAAGCCCCTCTATCCCCTTCACCGATGTAAACCCCAACGACTGGTTTGCCGAGGATATCAGCATCGCCCTCCAGGCGGGCTATTTCAACGGCACCAGCCCCACCACCGCCGCCCCCTACTCCCTGGTAACCCGGGAGCAGGCCGCCGTCCTTCTGGGCCGGTGCCTCCGCTTCCAGGGCGTCCCCAACGCCGCCAATTCCTCCTTCACCGACATGCGGGACATCGGCGGCTGGAGCCGGGGAATGGTTCAGGAGGCCGCGGAGCTTGGCATCATCCAGGGCTATGCCGACGGCAGCTTTAAGCCGGACCGGCCCATCACCCGGGGTCAGATGGCCTGCTTCCTGGTCCGCGCCCTGGGCACCCTGGTTCAGGAGCCGGGCGAGCAGACCTCCGGCGGCGTATACGGCAACCTGACCATCACCACCCCGGGAGTGAAGCTGAAAGACACCGTCGTCACCGGCAACCTCTACCTCACCGGCGGCGTGGGCCTGGGGAACGTGGAGCTGGAAAACGTCACCGTCCAGGGAAAAATTGTCATCTGCGGCGGCGGCGAGGCCGAGGGCGGCAAGCAGAGCGTCCTTTTGCGCAACGTCACCGCCGGTGCCCTGGAGCTGGACAGCCTCTCGGAGCAGTTCCTCTCCGTCCAGGCCGAGGGTCTCACCAACATCGGTGAGGTCACGGTCCGCACCTCCGGCTATCTGGAGGACCGCACCGAGGACGGCCTGGGGCTCCAGACCATCCGCCTGGACGGCGCGGAGGGTATTCAGCTCCAGCTGGCAGGCAACATCAAGCGGGTGGTAAACCTGACCCCGAATTCCGCCCTCCAGATGGCCCAGGGCGTGGCCGACGTCATCACCATGGACGAACAGGCGGTCAACGCCACCTTGACCATTGACGACCGGGCCTCCATCCGGGAGCTGAACCTGGACGGGGCCACCCCCGTCACCGGAGAGGGCAGCATCGGGCACCTGAACATCAACGCCCCGGGCTCCAACGTCTCCATGCTGCCAGACACCATCTATATCCGTCCCGGAATTACCGGAAACGTCAACAACCAGAATATGAACACCAACGACGCCGCCGAATCCTCCGAGGATCCCAGACTCCTGGCGGGCTATCCCAAGGCCCGGGACATCGCCCCCACGTCCGCCAACGCGGTGTTCAGCACCAACAAGCCCGGCACGGTCTACTGGGGCATCACCGCCCTGATGGACGGCTCCCTAGGGGAGGAGGAGCTGATGAATCCCGGCTCCCACGCCAAGATTCTCCGCAGCGGCAACCTGCGGGTCAACGCCTCCAATACGGAGATCACCACCCGGATCACGGGCCTGACCCGAGAGGGCTCCTATTACATCTCCGCCCTGCTGGTGGACGCCAGAGGACGGCGCAGCCCCGTGA
This sequence comes from uncultured Oscillibacter sp., assembly GCA_948916585.1. GTDB lineage: Bacteria > Bacillota > Clostridia > Oscillospirales > Oscillospiraceae > Oscillibacter. Next base: position 29,582 of record CAQXTN010000002.1, read on the forward strand.
AGATCGCCGCCTTCACCACGCCGGACGACTCCGCCCCCAACTTTGTCAACGGCTATCCCCAAAATCCCATTCTCACGGTGGACGGCGACGGCGAGCAGGTGGCCCAGGTCATGGTCATGGCCACTAAGGACTGCCAGATGTACTACGCCCTCTTCCCCAGAGGCTCCGTGGCCCCCACGGCGGCGGACTTCCGTGCCGCGGCTCTGCCCGGAAACCTGGGCTATGGCATCGTGACCCTGCGGAAAAACACCCCCTTCCTGCTCTCCCGCATCAATACCTCGCACCTCCAGGAGCAGACCCAGTATGACCTCTATCTCTGGCTCAACGACGCGGACAACGGCAAGAGCTCCGCCGTCCGCCGGGTCCAGTTCACCACCAAGGACATGACCCCGCCCACCATCCAGGACCTCCACGTGGTCAGCTACACGGGCACCTCCGTCACGCTGTCCTTCACCTTGGATGAACCCGGTTCTCTGAGCTGGGCCGTGACCAAGCGGGGGGACAACTTCGGCATCAACACGAAAGAGCCCACCCAGCTGGACCAAATCAAAATCGAGGGCATCCTGGTAGGCGGAAAGGTCATCAACAAGGGCGGTCCCATCCGGGCCGCCAGGGGCGCCACCGCTTACACCTTCACCGTCAGCCGGCTGGAGGGACAGACGGAATACGACCTCTTCTACGCCTTCAAGGACACCACCGGAAACTACGGCGTCTATAACGCCGCCATCGCCTTCCCCTTCCCCATCAAGACCCAGGACAACGAGCGGCCCACGGCGGATTTGAGCTACAGCGACTTCAACACGGACGCCAACGAGGTGGAACACCCCTGGGCCACCAGCGACGTGAGCATCGTTTTCAGCGAGACCGTTCTGGGCGCGCAGGACAGCAACCTGGGCGTATACGACAACTTCTTTGATCTCTACCAGAAGGTAACCAGCAGCTCCGGGGAGGAAAAAATCCAGGCCAAGAACACCCTGGCCACGGTGCTCCAGAAGTACATTACCCTCTGGACCGGCACGCCTCCCTCCAATGCCAACAGCAAGCCCCGCCCGGAAACGCAGGTCCCGGTAAAGGTCAGCCAGACGAATGAGGAGCTGGAGGCCCTGCCCCATTGGATCGATTTCCGGGAGGCCCAGGTCAGCCAGGAAAACGGCAAGACCATCATCACCTTCCCCAGAGAGACGGGCCTTAAGCTCCAGAGCGGCCAGTCCTATTACTTCCGAATCTGGAAGGTGGAGGACACCTCCAACAACGCGATCATAAACCCCACCTACAAGCCCTTTACCACCGCCTTCGCCACGGTGACGCTGACCCCCAACGAAATCGAGGAAACCGTCACCTTCAACGGCGACACCCGGCCCGCCCGAATCTTCCGCATGGACCCCGAGGGCACCGAGGCCGTGTCCAAGGACACCCGGTGGGACATGATTATCTGGAGCTACGCCAGCATTGAGTACGACCTTCTGGTCCGCAGACCCAATACCGGAAACGCCGGCTGGCACCACCTGGGCACCATCAACGCCAACCTGACCGGAGCGGGAACCACCAAGGTCTACAACAGCCTGAACGGAAACTTCAACAACGGGACCAACGAATCCCTGCTGAACAGCGGTTTCTTCGGCACTGTCCAGTCCGGACAGGGGCGGCCCTTCCTGAACGAGTTCACCGAGGAGCTGGAGTTTGCCATCGTTCCCACCAAGGGCACCGTGGAAAGCACCGTCCGCATGGAGGTCCAGCTCTTCGCGGGCTCCAACTCCCAGATCGGCAACCTGGCCCGGATACAGGGCAAGGAAATCAACTCCTCCTGGCAGATCACTCCCATCGGCGACCCCGATCCCTACCCCCTGGCCATTGACCCGCCGGACGAGGCCCCCATTATCACCATCGGCTATCAGGGCATCTCCACCCGGGCCAATTACGCCACCATCAACTTCGGCCTCTCCCGTCTGGGCAGGGTCTACGCCGCGGCCATCCCCCTGGACAACGTAACCATGGACGCGAACAACCGCCCCACCGGAACCTCCTATACCATGCACGAGGAGGAACCCATCCTGCGGGACGGCGGCGGGAAGCCCTCCTTGGAAAAACTGGGCGACAGCCTGACGTCCCCGGTTCCTCATGTTTACCTAAACAACACGGCCCCCGTTCCGCTGAACATCGTACAGCAAAAGGGCTTCGTGTCCAACACCACCCAGTTCGCCAACACCACCGACATCTCGACGCGGGACACCCTCCGCATTGAGGGTCTGGCCTCGGAGACCACCTACCTGGTGTACCTGGTCGCCACCAACGAGGACGGCACTCCCTCCAAGAACGCCCTGTGCTTCAGGTTCACCACCACCCCGCCGGACCCGCCCAAAATGGACATCAGCGGCATCGGCAACAGCATTGACATCAAGGTAAAGCCCGCTTCCCAGCTGCGCTACGTCCTGGTGAACCACCGTGAGCTGGCAAACACCCTGTTCAACCAGCCCTTCCTGGAGGGAGCCGCCTTTGTGGATACCACCAGAGGCCCCCTCCCCCAGGCCTATACCGGCAAAACCGTTCTGGACGCCATGATGTACTTCATGCCCAACGACGACCCGGACGATGTGGGCACGAACTACCGCAACAGCCTCTTTGACCTCTATGCCAAGCCTGAGGCCAAGCAGAGGTGCTGGGAGGCTCTGGGCAATCCCCAGTCCAACGCGAACTTCCCCACGGAATCGGTGGTCATGGAGACGCTTCCCCAGCACGCCAACCGGGTGCTGAGCGGAACCGGGAGTATCAACATGGACACCTATATGAAAAACCAGATTCCCTATGTGCTGATTGTGGGCGCGAAGCCGGCGGACTCCGAAAACTACGCCTTCCAGGCCTCCGGCGACTATATCAAGAGCATCACCGACGAGCTGACCGCCACCTGCGCCTACACTCCGGATGATCCCTCCAATCCCAATGGCCCCGGGTATCTGACCATCATTTTCAACCAGGAGCCCACCTACAGTCCCAGCGGCAACCTCGCGGACCCGCCAAAGATCGACAGCTGCAACGGAGGACTGAACGGACACCCCGCCGGCAGCATCACTCCGATCAACGGCTTTGTCAACCTGGGCTCTCTCTCCGTCACCATCGGGGCAGTCCTGGAGCATCCCACGCCAAACGTCCACAACGCCTCCATTGGAAGCGTTCTGCGCTACCGCATCGACCGCCCCAACCTCATGCTCATCACCTTCAATCCGGGTCTGGCAAACGCGGGCGGCGTTCCGGTGAAAGACCCCCAGAGCGGCGCCAATGCCCAGATGCAGGTCAAGCTTCAAAACGAAGGCTCGACCGAACTGCCCAACTGGGTCGCTCATTGGAGCAAGGCATATAGCGGCGATCTGTAACGCCTCCGATTTCAGCAATCAACCATCCCCAAGGGGGGCGGGCGGAACCGCCCGCCCCCCTGCCTCGCTTTTCGGAAAAGGAGTGTATGCTTTATGAAATCCCGAATCCTCCGCCGGACCGGAGCCCTGCTGCTGGCGCTGGCCTTGGCTTGTTCCCTGCTGGCAGTCCCGGTGGCGGCCGCCGACATTTCCTCGACCCTGTCCATTTCCGCCGACGAGACGGAAATTGAATCCGGCGACAGTACAACGGTGCGGCTTACCGGAGCGCCCAATGGCGCGAGAATCTCTTGGTCAAGCGGAAATCCCCAGATTCTTTCCGTCCCCGCCGACGCTTCCGGCGACTCCTGCGCGGTCACCGCCAGCACAGTTTCGCAAGATTCTACCGTCACCGTAACCGCGACGGTAACAGATGACACGACCGGGGATTCCGGGACCGCCGCCTGTACCATCACAGTAAAAAAGCCCCAGGCCCCCACCCCGCCCTCCAAACCCAGCATCACCGTGAGGCTGGACAAAAACAGCGCGATCCTCCCCATCGGGGGAAGCCTCACGCTCAAGGCCGACGTTACCGCCCCGGAGGGCACGAACACAACGCTGAACTGGGACCCCTCTGACAAGAGCAAATTTCGTCTGGATGTGAGCCCCTACGATTCCCACACCGCCACCATTACCCCCAGCTCCAGCGCCAAGCCCGGAGACCGGGTTACCCTCACCGCTTATTCCCAGGTGGACCCCGGCGCCAGCGACTACTGCGTCATTGAGGTGGTGCCCGCCTCGTCTCCCCAGGTCTCCAGCGTCCAGATCACCACCACCCCCACCAACGATGGGCGGAACTACGTGGACCCCGGCGTCGGCAATGAAGTCACCCTTGTCGCCACCGTCTCCCCCGCCGGCGTGTCTGAGGAGGACGGGCGGATTACTTGGACCTCCAGCGACACCTCCATCGCCAGAGTGAACCCCAATACAGGCGAAATTACCGGCATCGCCCCCGGCGAGGCCACCATCACCGCCGAGGCAGGCGGCAAAACCGACGAGCGGAAAATCGAGGTCTCCGGTATTCTTTTGAGCTATGTGGACAAATCCACCACCGGCGGCAAGGGCGAAACCGTCCGCCTCTCCGAGGACAGCGTGGTGGACATCTACCAGTACCGGGACCTCAGCATTGTCTACGAGGTTTTCGGCAACGCCCGGAACAAAACCATTGGCTGGGAGAGCTCCAACAACTCCGTGGCCCAGGTTCTGGCAGGCCGGGTCACCGCCCACTACCCCGGCACCGACGTGACCATCACCGCCATGGCCGAGGGCACCTATTGCCACGCCAGCTTCAAGGTCCGTGTCCTGGAGGACGTGGCCCAGGCCATCACCGTCGACATGGGCTCCGAGCCCTCCTATTCCTTCTCCGGCCTGCTGTACGAGCTGGACCGCCGCTCCCAGGACAAGGCCAAGGGCCCCCTGGACTGCGTGTACAGCTTGAAGGTCTCCACCGATAACGGCGTGCTCTACTACAAGTACACCTCTCCCGAGACCCCGGGGCACGGTGTGGGCGGCACGGAGCGGTATTACTACCAGCCCACCGGCCAGGGCCAGATGGCCTTGAAGGACGTGACCTTTATTCCCCTGCCCGGCTTTGACGGCACCGCCGTGGTGGACTACAACGCCGTGGCCACCAACGGGACCACCTTCTCCGGAACCATCCGCATCGAGGCCACCGCCACCGGGGACGTCAGCTATTCCACGGCCATCGACCAGCCCGTCAGCTTCGCGGCGGAGCATTTCTCCGCCGTCTGCAAGGGCCGCACAGGCCGGGCCATCAGCTATGTCACCTTCGGCCTGCCCTCCTCCAGCCGGGGCACGCTCTATTACAGCTACAGCCCCACCGGCCAGTACTCCCCCAAGGTGAACAACTCCACCCGCTACTATGCCTCCAGCAGCCCCTCCATCGACGACATCACCTTCGTCCCGGCAAAGGGCTATTCCGGAGACGTGGATATCCCCTACCGCTGCACGGACAGCTCCGGCGCGTCCTACAGCGGCACGGTGCGTATCCGGGTCTACGGGGCCAACGGCGAGGGCAGCGGCAGCGTGGAATACTCCATCGGCCGGAACCAGCGGAAGAGCCTGAACGCCGCGGACTTCAACAGCGCCTGTCAGCGGGCTGTCAACGGAACCCTGAACTACATCCGCTTCAACTCCCTGCCCTCCTCCGGAACTCTGTACCTGAACTACCGCAACAGCTCCAGCACCAAGGTCACAACCGGGCGGAACTACTATCGAAGCGGTACTCCCCGCATCTCCGACATCAGCTATGTACCCGCCTCTAATTACAGCGGCACCGTTACCATCCCCTTCACTGGAACCAGCTCCAACGGAACCACCTTTTCCGGCGATCTGGTATTCCACGTGGATGACGGCACGGGAACGGTCCACTACAACACCCCCAAGGGGCAGTCCGTCACCTTCGGTTCCGGGGAGTTTAACGACGCCTGTTACTCCATCACCGGCCGGGCCTTGAGCCGCATCCGTTTCACCAGCCTCCCCTCCACCGGCACGGGCGTCCTCTATTACAACTACTACAACTCCTCCAGCTCCCGTGCCTCCACCGGCACGGACTACCGGCGCAGCGGCTCCCCCTCTATTTCCAACCTTACCTTCGTCCCCGCCGCCAGCTATGTGGGCACCGTCACCATCCCCTTTACGGGCTATGACGAAAACAATATCCGCTTCAACGCCACCGTCACCATCTCCGTGGGCGGCGGAAGCGGCCAGTCCATCTTCTACAGCGTCCCCGCCAACGCCTTCGTCCGCTTCAACGCCGCGGACTTCAACAGCGCCTGCCGCAGCGCCACCGGGGATACCTTGAGCTATGTCCGCTTTGACCTGCCCTCCTATCAATACGGCACGCTGTACCACCAGTACAACGCCTCCAGCCGCACGGGGAACGTGGTCAGCAGCTCCACGGGATACTACTACTCCAGCACCAGTCCCCTTCTGGGCGACGTGGGCTTTGCCGCCTCCGCCACCGCCGGCACCGCCACCTTCGGCTATACCGGCTACAGCACCCGGGGCGACTCCTTTACCGGCACGGTGGAGATTTCCGTCTCCGGCTCCGCCGCCGTCAGCTCCGTCATCCGCTATACCGGAAGCGCCGCCCATCCCGTTTCCTTCCGGGCGGCAGACTTCCAGAACGCCTGTCAGGCGGCCCTGGGGGCCCAGCTGTCCTATGTTCAGTTCCACTCCCTGCCCTCCTCCGGGCGGCTCTATCAAAACTACAGCGGCCCTGTCCGGACGGGCGCCGGGGTCAGCAGCGGCACCCACTACGGTCCTCAGCAGCTGGGCCAGATCAGCTATTTGCCCAAGGCGGAATTCCAGGGAACCCTGACCATTCCCTACACCGCCTATGATACCAAGGGGGGCAGCCACTCCAGCGCGGTGGAGCTCCAGATTTCCAACAGCTATTGCGCCGCCACCTTCTCCGATACCGCCCCCGGCTGGGAGTGGGCAAAGCCCTCCATCGAGTTCCTCCGCTCCAGCGGCATCACCAACGGATACAGCAACAACACCTACCGCCCCGGGCAGTCCATCAGCCGGGGAGAGTTCACCTTGATGATCTGCCGGGCCTTCCAATTCTCCACCGGCGGCTCCTCTGGCTTCCCCGACGTGCCGGCTAACAGCACCTACGCCGGGGCCGTGGCCACCGCGCGAAACTTGGGCATTGTCCAGGGGAACAACGGCCGCTTCCAGCCCGACCGGCCCATCACCCGGCAAAGCGCCATGACCATGATCTGCCGGGCCATCGAGGCCGCGGGCCAATCCGTTCCCGTGGCCGACGCGGGACTGCTCTCCTCCTACGCCGACGGTTATCAGGTTTCCGCCTTTGCCCGTCCCTCCGTGGCCGCCCTGGTCCAGATGGGCGCCGTCCGGGGGAACAGCGCTTCCCGCCTGAATCCCGGCGCGGCCATCAGCCGGGCAGAGATGGCCGTTATTCTGCATCGGGTCCTGACCCGTTAAGAAGGAGGCCCGTTATGGCATTTTTCAAATCACTGTTTAAAAAAGAAGAGCTCCCTCCCGCCATTCCGCCGGATGACTTCCCCGAGCTTTACAGCGGCATGAAGGTAGAGGTGCTGACCCCCGCCAACGCCCTGCTCTTTGTCGGCAGGCTCCGCCTCTCCGGCTCCAGCCAGGTGGACGTTCTGGGGGAATCCGGGGGCTTCCTTCCCCGGGTGCTGTACAACCAGCCGGTGAAGCTCCGCTGCTTCCAAAAGGACGGCGACACCCTGACCCTCAACGGAACCATCGGCCCCAACGACCCCAAATTCTGGCGAATTGAAAATCTGCGGTCCCTGCAAAACAGCGAAAACCGCAACTTCTTCCGCCAGAACGCCGGTGTGGAGGGAACGGTCCGCTCTGAATCCGGACAGAAGTACGGCTGCAAGGTTCTGGACATCGGCGGCGGCGGCGCGCGGGTGCTGACGGAAAAGCTCTTCCAGCTGGAAAGCACCTTTCAGCTGGAAACCTCTCTTCTCTCCACGGAGGAGCCCTTTACCTTCACCTGTCGGGTCAGGCGCGTTATCGTCCGGGCCCAGACCGCCAGCCCCATGAAAAAGTATGAGTACGGCTGCCAGTTTGTAGAGGTTCCTCCCCGGGAGCAGGAGCGGCTTCTCCAGGCCATTTTCACCCTCCAGCGGAAGGTCCTCAAGTCCCGGCGGGACCAATGACCGTTTCCTCGCGAACCAAAAAATACCAGGGATGGCTTTTCCCATCCCTGGTACTTTTTTTGCCCCCCGCTCTAAATTTCCCTAAAATTGGGGATACTAGGGAAAAAGGAGGAACCGCTATGCGCATTGCCTTTTCCCAATTCTGCTCCAGCGGCCCGGAGGTCCAGGCTGTTCTCCGCCGCCGCATCGACGCCCTGGCCGGCCGGGGGCAGAGCTATGAATTTCCCGACTGCCAGATGCCGGAGGGCTGTGTCCCCCGGCAGGCCGTGCTGGGCTTTTTGAAGCGGGACCGGGGATATCTGCTCTACTGGCGTCCCGCCATCGCCTACCGGGGGCGGAGCTCGGTGCTGGCCGCCCTCTTCGCCCGGAGCGTCTGGCGCTTCGACAGCTATGAGGCCATGACAGCCCGGCTGGCCTCCCTCCGGAGGGAGGTGGCGGAGCCCGTCCCCCAGCCCTTCCGCCCTCCGGTACTGGCGGCGGAGCCTGTTCGTGCCGCTTCTGTCTCCCCCGCCTCGCCCTGGCCGCCCCTTTATCGAAAGCTCCAGGAGGAGCTGGGCAAACAGGTTCTGGGCCAGCCTCGCGCGGTGGAGGCCACCGCCTTCCGGCTTTACAGCCACGCGGGAAAGCGGGCTCCGGCCCGGCCCCTGTCCCTAATCTTTCACGGCCCCACCGGCGTGGGGAAGTCGGAGCTTGGAAAGGCTCTAGCCCCGGCCCTAAAACGGTGCTGCGGGCAGCCCTATGCCTTTGTTTGGACGGAGCTGAACACCTTTACCGAGGCCCATTCCGTCCACCGCCTCACCGGCGCGCCGCCGGGCTATGTGGGCTATGAGGACCAGCCCATCTTCGAGGCGGTGCGGAACAACCCCCACACGGTCTTTATGTTCGACGAGCTGGAAAAGGCTCACCCGGAGGTGTTGAAGGTTTTCATGTCCATCCTGGACGAGGGCCGCTGCACCGCCCGAAAGGCAGGGGAGGCCGGAGAGCGGGAGCTGGATTTTCGGCGCTGTGTTTTCGTCTTTACCACCAACGCGGACCTGACCACGGCGGGAGGACGCCCCTTGGGCTTCTCCGAGTACCGGCCCTTTCCTCAAAGGAACGAAGCGGAACCGGAGCGGGAGGCCGCCACCCCGGCGGAGCTGGCGAAGCGGCTCTTCCGAGAAAACGAGGAAGCACGCCGGGCCATGGTGCGCCTCGGCGTGCTTCGGGAAATCGCGGGCCGCTTCAGCGGCATCATTGGCTTTCGCTCTTTGGACGAGGGAGCCCGGCAGGCCGTCACCGTCAAGCAGGTTGTGGCCCTGGGCCGGGAATACGGCCTGGACATCCTCCAGGTGGCCCCGGATACCGCCCGGGCGCTCACGCCGGGGCGGGACGCCCTCTCCATCCGCTCCTCGGTCTGCGTGCTGGAGAGCCTGTTAGCCCCCCTGTTCGCGTCGGCCCCGGGCCGGATCGCCTATTGTTTGGCGGGACTGCCCGGATCGCTTCGTCTGGTTCCGGATTACTCCCACTCCAGCTCCACCACCGCGTTGGCGGCCTCGTCCAGCTTATAGAGCTTTCCGTCGTTGGACAGGAAGTAGCTTCCGGCAAACTGGTTGCCCTGGCCGTAGATGTTCACCCGCATGCAGACGGAACCGGCAATGCGGACAGAGCCCTCCTGGGGAATCATCTCATAGTCTTCCATGGTCTCGCCCGGCAGACCCAGCTTGGAGGGATGGATGGCCTCCAGGTCTGACAGGCCCCGTCTGGTGGAGGCCGACGGCGGCGTTTCCGGCTTCGGATCGTGGACCCGGCCCTCCGGCATATCCAGCAGCACAGAGCAGTTGGTTCCCTCCCAGCTCAGCAGCAGGGAGTGAACGCCACCGCCGGAGCCGCCCTCTGCCGCCGGCACGTTGCGGGCCAGCAGCAAGGAGCCGCTTTCCCCGTACTCTTCCGGCGGGTCAATCCGCAGCAGCGTCTCGTCCACCAGGGAGAAACCAGCGTCCTCCGTGCTCATTACCGCCGCATAGGCCGTGACTAGGCTCTTGGGGTTTTTCAGCCCCTCATAGCGATAGAGAATCTTGGTAAAGCCCGGTTCCTCCTCCGCCGGCTCGGCGGCGGGCGCTTCCTCTTCGCCGTCCTCGCCAGAGGCTTCGTCGTCCTTCGCCGCGTCCTCGCCGCCGTCCTTCGGGGCCTCTTCCTCTGGAGTCTCCTCCGGCTCCGCCGGGGGCTCGGGGGGGACCTCCTCCTGGTACACCAGCACCTCGTCCCCGATCACCGGCAGGGCGGTAATGGGAACCTCGTTCAGGAGATATTCCAAGGGAATGGGGATGGGCTCCGGCGGAGCCTCCTCCTCTTCCTTGTCGCCGCCCTTCAAGAAGAAGAACGCTCCCGCGCCGATGGCCACGGCCAGCACAGGAATCAGAATCAGCAGCAGCTTCTTCTTCCCCTTCTTTTTCTTTTTTCCGTCGCCGCCCTCTTCGCCCTCCACAGCCTTGGCCGCGGTTTTCGCCGCAATCTTGGCTTTTTTCTCCTGGGCCTTCTGGGCAGCCTGTTGGGCCTTTTTTGTGGCCTGCTCCGCCTTCTTGGTGTGCTTCGCCGCCTTTTTCTCGGCGCTCTTGGCTGCCTGGACGGCTTTTTTTTCGGCCTTTGCAGCCTGCTTTTGCTTGGCCACCTCGGCTTTCTTTCCGGCGATCTCCACCTGCTTGGCGGCCTTTGCCGCCCTGCGCTCGGCCTTTTGGATGATCTTATCCGCCTTATCCTGTTTCAACGCTTCACTCTCCTACTTATACTCAAAGGGCCGTCCTCAGTGGATGGTGATGGAATCCCGGTCCTTCACCGCCTGGCTGAAACCGCACTCTGTTCCGTTAATCGCCAGATGGACGGGGCCCTCCAGCTTCTCGAAATCCACCCCGGAGCGCTCCAGCAGGTCCATGACATAATAGGGCTGGCCGTTCTCCTTGGGCGGCAGGACGATGGGCTTGCCGTTGAGAAGAATCTCCACCTCCCGCTTCCGCAGGCGCGGCTTCACCACCTCCAGCCTGGGCGGCTCGTCTTTGGCGGGCGCTTCTTGGGGAGCCTCGGGAGGCGTCTCCTTCACCGGCTCCGGCGGCTCCGGAGCGGCGGGCGGGGGCTCTGGAGCGGGCTCTTCCACCAGCTCCGGCAGAGGCGGAATCCGCCCGGCGGGACCCTCCAGGGTTAAAATCACGTCCCCCTGGCGCAGCGGGGCCCGCGGATCGCCCTCCCGGTTGTTCACCAGCACCCGGCCGGAAAAGCCCTCTCCCAGCAGCTCGCCCAAGGTTCTGGCGGCGTCCTTGCCGCTGCGGGCGGGCTGGAAGCGGATACTGTCTCCGGCGTGGACCACCGCGTTGATGGCCGCCTCCTCCCCGTTCACCCGCAGGATGGCAGGGGCGGCGGGCTCTCCCCGGAGAACCACGCGCCGCCCGTTGAGCGTCACGCCCAAGTTCTTCCCGGAGCGGCCCAGCATGTCGGCGTAGGTGTAGCCGTTCATCAGCAGAATATCCCGGATGGTGAGGACGCCGCTGCGGAAGAGCTTGGCGGTTTCCCCGTTAAGGGTGATGACATAGCTGTCGTTCAGCAGTCCCAGCCCGGCGGAGACGGCAATGCCCAGAGGCGTGGCGTACTCGGGATTGTTCAGGTCAATTTCATCGGCAAAGGCGCTCTTCGCAAAGTTGTTTCCGGCGATGGCCACCCGGCGTTCGTCCATCCCCATGCTGAGGGCCACCTTTTCCCGGAGCCCCTCCAGCTTGCTGCCGCCTCCCGCCAGGAACAGGGCCGAGGGCGCGCCGCCGTTGAGCTCCGTCACCTGGGCGGCGATGGCCTCCGCCAAGCGGCTCATGGGCTCCTGGATGGCGGCATGAATTTCCTCAAAGGAGGCGGTGTTCTCCAAACCCAGAATGTCCGTATAGCAGGCGTCCTCCCCAGGCCGGAGGTTTCGCTTTATTTCCTCGGCGGTCTGGAAGTCCACCAGGAAGGCCCGCATGATGGCCTCGGTGATCTCGTCCCCGGCAATGGTGGCCATGGTATAGCCGGTGACGCTTCCGTCCCGGCAGACGGCAATATCCGTGGTTCCCGCGCCAATGTCCACCAGAGCCAAATTCAAAAGCCGCAGCTCCGCGGGGATGGCGGCGTTCATGGCGGCGATGGGCTCCAGGGTCAGACTGGAGACCTGGAGATCCGCCGCCCGCATGGCGGCGTACAGGCTCTCCACCACCTCGCCAGGGAGGAAGGTGGCCACCACATCCGCCTCCGCCTTCTGCCCGCTGTGATCCAGAAGGGAGGCCAGGGGGTAATTGTCCAGCCGGTACTGGGCCACGGTATAGCCCACCATGAAGAACTGCCGGCGCGCCTCGTCCTCCACTTGCAGCGCCTCCTCGGCGGCGGAGAGGGCCCCCGCCTCCAAGCGGCTGATGGTCTCGGCGCTGATGGTTTTCTCTTCGCTGATATCCATGGTGAAGCTGCCGCTCTGGGTCCGCAGGGCCCGCCCGGCGGCGGCCACGCAGACCCGCTCCAGGTGAACGCCCAGGCGTTCCTCCAGGCGGTCCGTCACCGTCCGGGCCAAACCGCCCACCTGGTGGATGTTGTCGATCTGCCCGTCCAGCATCGCACGGCTCCCGTGCTCCGCCATTTCGATGTCCAGGGCCTTAAACCGGCCCCCAGAGGGTCTGCCCACAACGCCCACGACGCTGCGGGTTCCGATATCCAGGGCGAAAATCAAGTCCCGCTCCTGGGCTCTTAGATCCTTCATAATGAGACGCTCCTTTTCATGCCTCGCAGAGGCGCAAATGATGCCAGAAGGCGGAACCGAACCGCCTTCTGGCATCATGGCAGGGGACTCTACTGCCAGCGCGGGATGGCGCGAGTAATCCTGCGTTCCTTCCATTGGCAGCTCGCGTCTTGACTTAGGCCGGCGACCCGGCGGAAAATCCGTTAATACTTGCTAAAGGCGCTGCCGCCCGCGCTGTAGTCGCTGTCATAGGAGACCTCGGCCACACTGTCGTCGGAGTAGACGGGGGCGCTGTAGCTGCCGGAGGTGCTGTCGCTGCGAAGACGGAACTTGCTCAGCAGGTCCTTCATCAGGCTGGCCTGGCTGCTCAGCTCCTCGCTGGCGGCGGCGGACTGCTCCGAGGTGGCGGAGTTGGTCTGCACCACACTGGAGATCTGGTCGATGCCCTCGGTAACCTGAGCGATGGCCTCGGCCTCTTCCTCGACAGCCTTGGCAATCTCCTGGAGGGCGGACATGGACTCGTTGGTAGCCTCCACTGTCTTGTCCAGGGACTCGGACACCCGCTTGACGATCTCACTTCCGTCCTGAACGGAGGTAATGGAGTTGTCGATCAGCTCCTTGGTGGCCTTGGCGGCCTGGTCGGACTTGGTAGCCAGGTTCCGCACCTCGTCGGCCACAACCGCGAAGCCCTTGCCGGCGCTGCCCGCCCGGGCAGCCTCCACGGCGGCGTTCAGGGCCAGGATGTTGGTCTGGAAGGCGATGTTTTCAATGGTGGCGATGATCTTGCCGATCTCCTCGGAGGAGCTGGAGATTTTCTCCATGGCCTTGACCATCTCTTCCATGTAGTCGGCGCTCTCCCGGACCCGCAGGTCGGCGTTCTTGGAGTGGTCGATGGCCTGCTCGCTGCGCTTGGCGTTGCTCTGGGAGCGGCTGGAAATCTCGGCGATGGTGGCGGACAGCTCCTGAACGGCGCTGGCCTGCTCGGTCGCGCCCTGGGCCAGAGCCTGGGCGCCGGTGGACACCTGGTCGGAGCCGGAGGAAACCTGCTCGCCGCTGAGGCTGATCTGGGCCAGGGTATCGCTGAGGCTGCGGTTGATAATCCGGATGGACTTGAGCATATTGCTCAGCTCGCCTACATACAGCTGCTCCACCTCGGTGCGGCAGTTGAAGTTGCCGTTGCCCATCTCGTCCAGGAGGCGGCAGGTGTCCTGAATCACGCCGGCCAAGGTGTGCTGGCTGCTCCGCAGCGCGTCGCACATCTCGCCCAGCTCGCTGCTGCTCTCATAGTCCACGGGGATATCCAGCTTGCCCTCGCTGAAGCCAACCAGGGCGGCCCGGACCTTCTCCGTGGGGATCACGATGCTCTTGATGATGAGGAGCGCGATCCGGATGACGACGAACGTCGCGATGATCATTGCCACGACAATCGAGATGATGGCGATGGTGGAAATCATGCTCTGCCGGTCAATGATATCGGCCTGGGCCGCCTGAAGCTTCTGGGCCAGGGCGTCGCCGGAGGAGGCGGCCTGCGCCAGAACGGGCGAACACTCTTTCACGATCATATCGGCGGCCTTCTGCTGGTCCGTCCGGGCCATCTTACCGATCTCATCCGCCTCAAGCTCCCAGTTCTCCACCAGCTTGGTGAAATTGTTCAGCTCGGTTTTGTCGTCCAGAGGATAAGTGCTGCTCAGGCTCGCCAGCTCTTCTTTCAGCTGGCTGATTTTGCTGTTGGCGGAGTCAACGTTGCTCATATCCCCGGACAAAACCGCGTCCCGCAGGTTGCGGGCGGCAATGTTATAGCTGATCCGACATTCGGATACCAGCTGGTTGGACTCCACGTATTCGTCCAGAATGTTGGTATACTGCCGCTTCTGCACGGTCATCAAAACCAGGGAGGTAATAATGATAATCACAGAGACAACAATGGTAATTCCATACCCCATCACCAGGCTTTTTCTGACCTTCATATTTTTGATCATTTGCGTCTTCCTCCTCTTTACTTCTTGGCATTCTTTCCTTATCTATGATTATCGGCTTCGAGACTATACCACGTCGCCGTATCTTCCCTTCTCGACGTCGCCGAAAATCTTTCCGTCCACCAGCGTAATTACCCGCCGGCGCATAATGTTCACATACCGGCTGGCGTGGGTGGCCATGATCACGGTGGTGCCCATGCGGTTAACCTCCTGCAAGAGCTGGAACATGTCCCAGATGTTATCGTCGTCCAGGTTTGCCGTGATCTCGTCCAGCACCAGAATGGGGGGGCTGTTGATCAGGGCCCGGGCCAGCTCCACCCGGCGGCACTCCCCGATGGACATTTCCACGGGATACCGGGCTTCCACCCCCCGCATGCCCACCAGGCCCAGCACCTTCTTCACCCGAAGCTCCACGTGCTTGCCGCTTTCAAAGCGGCGGCGGCCCACCTGGGCGGCAATCCAGAGGTTTTCCTCCACCGTCATCTTTCGGATCAGGCTGTGCTCCTGCTGAACCTTGCCGAAGAGAATGGCCATGCGATTCTGGCTCCAGGGAATCAGCTTGGAAAGGTCCTTCTTGTCCAGACACACCGTTCCCTTGTCCGGCTTAATCTTTCCCGAAATCAGATCCAACAGCGTACTCTTTCCCGCCCCGCTGCTGCCGACCAGAAAGACAAATTCCCCCTGCCGGATGGTCAGGTTGATATCCTCCACACCGACCTCGTACTTTTTGCCCTTCTGCTCCTTTTGCTGGCGGCGGTCCAGCTTGTAGTTTTTTGTGACGTTTTCCAGCGTAATCGTGGGCATACTCTGCGCTCCCGTAGTTTTGAATCTTCCCTGGGAAGGGAGCTTTTCCCCTCCCCAGGGAGGCGGTTTCCCGGTCTCCGTCCCTACGCGCGCAAAGGCGGGAGCCCGGCCGGTCCGGGCTCCGGCCTTTGCGGTTTATCTTATTGGTAAATGGACTTCTCTCGCGCCAGCTTGTGGTTGACCACCCGGTCCAAATCCACAAGCTGCCTCAAGACCCGCTGATTGACGCCTACCTGCGCCGCCAGCGGCGCCTCCGCCTCCGTCTCCGCCGCCGCGCCCTTCAAGATAGCGGCAAGGCGCTCGGCGTCGGCGGGGGGCAGGGTCTGCCGCTGCTGGGCCAGGGCCTGATGGGCCCCGGCCAGCTTGTCGGTGGGTTCCTGCCGCATGGCGATCAGCATTCGCGTCGCGACTTGGTCGTCCCGGTCCACGGCGTCCGCCAGCTGGCGGGTCAGGTCCAGGGCCTCGTTCAGCGCGGTGTAGATTCGTTTCAGCTGTACATGGGCGTCCATCAGCGCCGGTGCTTCCATCCTGATCCCTACTTTCCTGAGTCCCCACTTTTTTGCGCCTGGCGGAAGGCGTCCCGCAGCTCACCCACCATGGTTTTCACATGGGTCAATACCTCCTTGCGGCGGCCAATCTTCGCCCGGCCCAGCTCATAGGTAAAGTACTCATACAGCTGGGCCAGATTTCCGCTGATGGGATATTGCCGGTCCAGCGTGTCGTCCAGATAGTCAATGATGGCGACCGCTCGCTCAATGGAGGCCTCATAGACGGGGTAATTCTCCTGGTCCCGCATGAGCTCCGCCTGGGACAGGCGCTTATACAGCTCGTCATACAACAGCAGCAGCAGCTCCCCCTGGGTCATGGTGTTGACGCTTTGCTCCTTGTATGACTGGAAGCCTTTCATATCCATTGTTTGTGGATCACCGCCTTTTTAAAATCAGCCGCCTGCCATCAGCTGGGAGAAGTAGGAGCTCTGAGAGTTCATCTGCTGGATGAGCTGCTCCAGGCGGGAGAACTGGTTGGTATAATAGTCCACCTGATCGTTCATCTTGTCCTCCCACCGTTCGATCTGCTCGTCGATCCGGTTGAGCTCCTGTTGGATGGTGTTGTTGTACATGGTGCTGGGAGCCAGGGGAGAGCCCGCCTTTTCCACCAGCACGCCCTTGCCGCCCTCGGTCTTGCCGTAAATTTCCAGGGGCTGCTTCAGCGCCTGCATCAGCCCGTTGCTCTTGGAGCCGGACTCCACGCTGGCGGTAAAGGCGTCCCGAACCTTGTCGGGATCGTTGTTCAGGGCGCTGCGGAATTTATCCTCATCAAACTCCAGCGTGCTCAGGCCGTTGGAATAGTTCACCGTGATGCCCGCCTCCCGAAGGGCCACGCCATGCTCGCCGGTCATGGAGATGGCGGATGTCATGCGCTGGTAGAGGGAAGCCAGGTCCCGGTCACCGAAGAGGATGCCCTGCTTTGCCTTTTCATTCCAGTTCTTAATAAAGCTCTCGCTGGCATCCTCTTCATCCTCGGCGGTCAGGGGCTCGTAATACGCGCCGTTGGACCTCTGGGCCGGAAGGGTGGAATAGGCGTCCTTGATTTCCTTCGCCATGGCGTTGTAATCTTCCACCATCTGCTTCACCGCGTCCACAATTTTGTCCGCGTCGGAGCTGGTCTCGAAGCTAACGGCCTCGGTGTCCACCTTTTCCAGCTTTTCTGTCATGACCTTGCCGACTTCCGCCGCCTGGTCCGCGGTGGCGTCGAAACGCAGCTCGCCGTCTTTGCCCAGACGCGCGTAAACCTCAACTCCATTTTGGTTTTTAAAGGTCAGCTTTCCGTCTGTGCCAAATTCGCCGGTGATTTCCTTTCCGGTTTTCTCGTCGGTGAAAATCAGCTTCCCGTTGACTTCCTTGGCGGCAATCTCTTTCTCGCCAATGGAGAAGAGCAGCTCGCCCTTGTCATTCTTTGCCTGCTCCTGCTTGGTCTCATAGCCAAAGGTTCCCTTGAGGTTGATGGTCATGCCGTCCATTTCCACCTCGTTGGAGCTGCGGGTAATCTCTCCCAGGGAGGTGCCGTTGACGCTGGCTTCAAAGATGGCGTCCTGGCCCTTGGTGTAGGTTCCCTTTTTGTCGTCGTCATAGGTGCCGGGAGCCCCAAAGAGCTTGCTGGACAGGCCCTCAAAGCGAATCTCGCTGGCCGCGCCGGTGTCCTTGGCCGTGAGGGTCAGCTCGTTGGTAAGCTTGGAGTAGCCGACCTTTACTCCCGAGTCGCTGTTGCCGTTCATGGTATCAAAGACCGTGCTCAAAGAGGTATTTTTGGAGAACTGTCCGATTTCCTTGCCGTTGACCATGAAGGAATAGAGGGTGTTCCCCTCGGAATCGGTTTCGTACACATACTCGCCGTTCTCATCCGTTTCGTACTCGCCGGGAATTTCCTTCCCGTTTTCATCTTTTTTGAGCTTCTTGATCGCCTCCAAACCCTTGAAGCCGTCCTCACCCAGAAGCTCGCCCAGGGTCTTGTTGGTATTCAAGTAGCTGGTGACCCGCTTGCTTTCACCAAAGCCCAGCATCTCGCCCTTGCTGGCGTTGACGGAGAAGGTGGAGCCCTTGGGGGCCTCAAACTGGAGCTGAATCCCCGGCCAGTCCTCGTTCTTGTCGCTCACCGTGAGCTTTCCCTTGCCAAAGGCCTCGTCAATGCTCTCCTGGAGCTTGGCGAGGTACGCCTCGTCCCGCTCCGCTCTCGGGAGGTCCTCGTCAATGTCGTCCTTGCCGGGCAGCTGGATGGTTTTGGTCTTGCCGTCCAGCGTAATTTCCAGGCTGGCGCCCCGGGAGGACAGGTAATCCAGGGTCGTCATATTCGTGATCTTCAAGGCGTTCGGGGAAACGGACAGAGATTTGATCTGCTTCCCCACCTCGGAGCTGGGTTCCTTTCCGCCCAGCAGGTGCTCCTTTACGGTGCCGCTGGCGCTGCTGACATAAACGCCGTTTCCCTTCGGGTCCTTGAAGGTGATTTGGCCGTTTTCTCCCAGCTCAGCCTTTATCACATTATTCAGCAGCTCCTCGCCGGTATAGGTCTTGGTTCCAATGGAGACGTCCTGTTCCGAAAGCTGCTTGTTGATGTCGTCCACCAGCTTTTGGGCGGCGCTCTTCGTCACGTTTCCCTCGGCGTCCACATCGTCCAGATACGGTTTGGTCTCGTCAAACTCAATGGTCAGGGAGCTTTCGGCGTTGGCGCCGCCGTACTTCAAGGTCAAAGACCCGTTCAGCTTGCCGATGTTGAGCCCCTTATCCAGGTCCAACGTCCCGTCGGCGGCGGCGATGACGCTGGACTGCCCAAAAGCGGCGGTTGTGCCATCCAGGGCAGTGCCGCTGAACTTGTAGGTGGCGGCGGTCGCCAGCTGCTTCACCCGGTCGATGCGCACGTCGCTGCTGGCCCGGCCGGTGGCGGAGATCAGGTCCTTGTTGGCACCCTTGGTCACGGTCTTTACCGCCTGGTCAAAGAAGCTGGCGGACATCAGGTTGTTGCTGGAGCGGTAGGAGGTGTACTTGCTGAGGAAGGAGGACATCTTGTTGATCATGCTCCTGTAGGCATCCTGCTTCCACTCAGTTTTCGTTCGCTTTTGGTTCAGGGCCGAGATTTTATTTTTGTACGCGGAGATCGCGTTTTCGATCATGCCCTCCGTGTCCATACCGCTGGCAAGGCCGGTAATCACGTTTCGGTTCCCGTAAATGCTTCTAGAGCTGCTCACGCCGCTGACTGCCATATGATAACACTCCTTTCAGGAATTCCGATGACATCCGGACCAGCCCGGGTCCATGTCCATCGAAGTTAGAATTTTTTTGATATTCCTCTATGTTTTTTTATCGACATATAGTATAATAAAAATAAGAGGTCCCCGTTTAGTTTTTACAGTAAGGAGGAAAATCCTTTGACACAGGTTATCACCGTCACGAATCAAAAGGGCGGCGTGGGCAAAACCACCACCGTTTCCGCGCTGGTTTGCGGCTTAAAGCAGCGGGGCGCGCGGGTCCTGGGCGTCGATCTGGACCCCCAGGGCAATCTGGGCTTCACCCTGGGCCTGGACATTGGCGAGTGCAAAACCGTCTACGACGTGCTCACTGGCGCCTGCCCCATCGAGCGGGCCATTTCCCACACGGAGTACGGCGACGTTCTCGCCTCGGACATCATGCTCTCCACCGCCGAGGTGGAATTCACCGCCCCCCGGCGGGAGTTCATGCTCTCCCAGCAGCTGGATGTGGTGAAGCCCCATTATGATTTCGTCATCATCGACACACCGCCGGCTCTGAATATCCTCACCATCAACGCCTATGTGGCCTCCACCGGGCTCATTGTCCCCATGGAGGCGGAGGTCCTCAGCCTGGTGGGCGTCTCGCAGATTCAAGACACCATCGAGACCGTCCGCAAATCCTTCAACCCGGACCTGAAGGTCCTGGGCATCCTTTTGAACAAGTACGACCGCCGTCTGACCCTCTCCCGGGAGATTCTGGATCTGGCGGAGTCCGTGGCGGAGCAGCTGGGCAGCCAGGTGTTCCACACCAAGGTCCGCCGGAGCGTCAGCGTGGCGATGGCCCCCGCCCACGGGCAGAGCGTTCTCACCTACCAGCCCGGGTCCAAGGCCTCCGCGGACCTGCGGAAGATTGTGGACGCTGTGGCGGGTCCGGCCTTCCCGGCCCCCCGTCCCGCTCCTCTGACCAAGTGGTTTTAAGGTATTGACTTTTCTGATGTAAAGGAGTTTTCGTTATGGCATCCAACAACAGCAGCAAAACCGCCCATGTGATGAACCTGCTCAGCAAAAATCGCGGCCCCGCCTCCGAGCCGGCGGCAGAGCCCAAGGCAGAGGCCGCCCCGCCCCAGGAAGCCCCCGTCCCGCGGGCGGAAGCCGCCCCCCAGGCCGCCCCCGCGCCCCAGGCGGAGCCCGCCCGCACCGCGCCGGTGGCTCCCATCATTTCCTCCATCACCGCCGACGCCGCCGTATCCTCCCAGATCAAGGACGCCCTGGAGGCTGAACTGGCGGAAGCTCCCAAGGCCCCCCCGCAGCCTCCCGTCCAGAAGGCGGAGCCTCCGGCGGCTCCGGCGCCGCAGGCAGCTCCCGTCCGGCCGGCCGCGCCTGCCCAGCCGGGGGCTTCCGCTCCCGCTCCGGAAGCCCCCGCCGCTCCGGTACAGGAGGAGGCCGCTTTCCAGGAGGTGTATGTGGAGGAGGCGGAAAAGCCCGCCTATATCAACGTCATGCAGCTTTTGGTGGACGAGAAAGCGGATGAGTACATGAAGATGTTCGGCATCTGCTGCTGCGACAAGTGCCGGGTGGATGTCCGGGCCTACGCCCTGAATCATCTGCCCCCCAAGTACGTGGTCCTGAGCCAGAATGAGCGGGTCCCCCGCCTCACCGTCTATGAGAGCCGGTTCTCCAGCGACGTCACCGCCCAGCTGATTCAAGCCTGCAAAAAGGTGATGCTCACGCCCCACCACTCCAGGCCGGAAGCCTGATCGTTTGAAACCAAAAGGTTCGGCGCCCAGCGCCGAACCTTTTTTTGCTGTCAGGGGTTCTCAGCCCTCCGCTTTCGGCTCTTGGGCCGCTCCCTCCGCCGGTCCCGTCTGGCCGGGCACGGCGCTGCTCAACTGCTCCCAGAGAACGTTGACATTCTCCATGCAGGTGAAATAGACGTTGGTGAGAATCTGGTTGGGGATGCCCAGCTCCTCCGCCAGGGAGGTGATGGCGTTCCAGTTGGCGGACTCATAGCTCAGCAGCAGCTCATAGAGCTTGCCGCAGCGCCCTTCCTTCTTGGTAAGGGCCTGCCGCACCTCTTCCGCCACGGGGAGTTCTTCCAGAATCTCCTCCAAAGGCGCGTCCACCAGATGGTTCAGCGTGGAGAACATTCCCATTAGATATGCCTCCGCCGGGGTGATCGGCATATTCTTGGCGTACTTCATCAGCTCCTTGCAGAAGGAAGCCCGCATGAAGGAGCGCTTCAAGAACTCCTCCGTTCCCGCCTCGGCGGACTCGGTGCTGACGCTGGCGCTGAGGAGATAGACCCACTGCTTCAACTGTCCCATGCCCAGGGTCATAATGGCCTGATGGACGGTGGTGGCCCGGTTCCGCAGGGCGAAATAAGCGGAGTTGGCCACCTTCAGCAGGTTGTAGGTCAAACTGGCGTCCATGGAGATCAGCTGCTCAATCTCGTCCACGTCCGGCTCATCCCGGGTGATGGCCACCATCAGGCGGAAGAAGCTGGACTGGAGGTAGGCGCTGGAGTGGACCCGGGTGGTCATCTGCTCGGCCACGTAAGCGCCCTCCAGGCCGTCGGGCTTCAGCAGCAGCGCCTTGCGGTACTGCTCCTCCGTGTCCACGTTGGTGGCAATACATTTTTTCTGCATGCTGTGGGCCACTTCCACAATGTTGTGCATGGCCAAATCCGGCGTGCTTTGGATGTTTACCTTGATGTAATCGATGCTGTCCAGAAGAGCCAGATACCGGGGGGCGAACTGGAATTCGTTCACCGCCACCTTATAGCCCTCCTTGGCATACTGGTTGACAAAGTGCATGGACAGCGGGTGAATGATTACGCTGTCGTTGATCTGGATTACAAGCTCCGACTTGTCAAAGAGCCGGGGCGTTTTCTTCATCAGCAGCGTGGTCGTGAAAGTCATGAAGTTCAAGGAACCCCTCAGCGTCGTCGTGCTGTTCTGGGTGAGAAAGCTGTAGATCGTGTCGGCGGAGGCAAATTCCTTGGCCTGCGGATTCTCCACCGTGAACGCCTGGTTTTCTCCATGGTACAGAATCTCGTGTCCCAAAATCTTCCCCTCTGGGTCCTTGATCGGCTGCCTTACGATGTATTTACTGCTCATGATATCCCTCCGCGATTATTCTCGCCGCCCGGCTTCTTCCAGCAGGTGGTCGATGACCCGGACCAGGTGTCCGATCTCCGGCTTGCTCATCTGCTCGTCGGCGCCCAGCTCCTTGCCCTTGCGGCGCATCTCCTCGGTAATCAGGGAGGAGAAGATGATCAACGGCAGGTGCTTAAAGTCCTTGTCGTCCTTCACCAGCTTGGTCAGCCGGTGTCCGTCCATCTGGGGCATCTCAATGTCCGTGATGATCAACGCCACCTCGTCGTCCAGGTTCCTATGCCCCCGGAGGCTCTCCAGGTACTCCCACAGCTTGCTGCCGTCGGGGAACATGTGGGTATTGACATACCCGGACTTGTGGAGGGCCTCCTCGATCATCTTGCTGAGGAGCACGGAGTCCTCCGCCACCAGAATCACGGCGTCGCTCCGCTGCCGCTCGCCCAGGCGCTCGATCTCGGACATCTGGATGGTGGTCTCCGGGGCGATCTCCGCCACGATCTTCTCAAAGTCCAGAATGGTCACCAGGTCGTCGCCGCACTGGGCGATTCCGGTGGCAATGCCCTCGTTTCCGCCGGCCACGGTCTTGTCCGGCTTCTGGATGCTCTTCCAGGAGATGCGGCTGATGCCCACCACCGTATGCACCCGAAAGGCAATGTTCATCTTGTTGAAATTGGTGATGATGAACAGGTCCTTGCTTTTCTTTTCTCCGGACGCCCCCAGAAGATACGTGGGCAGGTCCACCACGGTGATCACCTTGTCCCGGGGCTTGAAAATGCCCTCCACCGCCGGGTGGGCATGGGGCATATGCTTCACGGGCTGGGAGACCAGAATCTCCTTGACCTTCGCCACATTGATTCCGTACAGGCTGTCATTGATGGTGAACTCCATGACCTCGATCTCATTTGTGCCCGACTCCAGCAAAATGCCCCGCTTGTCCTCTTCCAACAACATTCCGAACACTCCTTTCAGTGGTTGTCTCTCTCATATACGCATACAAAATAAAGCGCTTAAAAAATCATCTCCGGCCTTCCGTAGGACCGGATGCACGCCTGGCCACTGGCGGGATCAAACAGCAGCGTCCGGGCCACGGAGCCGCCCACATCCTCCTTCAAAAGCTGGATGCCCTCCCGCTTCAAGTGCATGTGCACACTTTCGATGTTGCGCTGGCCGATGTTGCCCAGGTTTCCTCCGCTGACCTCGAACATCTTTGCCCCGCCGGCAATCTTCGCCGTGATGCGGGACCGGGACGCCCCCTTGGCCTCCATCAGCTTCAGCGTCTCCCGGAGGCCAGTGTCGGCGTACTTCATGGTATTCTTCCGCCCCGGCTCCATGTTCAGCGGCAGCATAATATGGATCAGCGCTGCCAGCTTGATTTTCTGATCATACAGGCAGATTCCAATGCAGGACCCCAGCGCGTATGTAATCAGCATGCCCCCGCCCTGAGCCATTTTCATATCCGCGATTCCAACTGTGATCTTACTCTCCACTGTTCACGCCCAGCTTCCTTAATAAAAAGTTCAGCGACCGAATATCCGGCGACAACAGCAAACGGCAGGGAATCTCCTTTCCATTGCAAATAAAGTTTCCGCCGATGGTCATGATATAGTTGGTCTGCCCGCCGTATTCAGCCATGGGCACGGCCATAATCGCCCCCTGCATATCCACGGTGAAGGCGGGCACCGTCAGCTTGATGTCCAGGTTCGCCAAACCGCTGAGGGCGTTGATAAAGGTGGAGATCATGATGTTGCCCACCTCGGTGAGGGCGGAGCGCTCGATCTCTCCCAGCCCCATGTAATCCTTGATATCCTTTTCCATCATGCTCTCCAGCACCAGATTCACAAACTCGATCTGTTGCACCGACAGCATGATGCCGCTGAGCTGACCGCTCATTCCCACCAGCACACCGGCGGTAATGGGCTCCGGACCGCCGATCCACTCGATGGCTTCGTTGTATTCCATGATGCGGACCTCCGGCTGCTGGATGCGCACCGGCTTCCCAATGAGGGCGGACAAGCTGGTGGCGGCGTTGCCGGTTCCGATGCTGCCGATCTCTTTCAGGGTATCCAACTCCAGGGAACTGAGCTCGTCATAGCTTTTAATGATCATTCTCTTCCCCTTTCTCAAGCACGCAGGCTGTTGATGGTGGTCTCAACCTCATCGGAGGTCTGCACCATCTTCAGCGCCATGCCATAGGCCCGCTGGCACTCGATGACCTTGGTCATCTCCTCCGCCAAATCCGCGTTGGACATCTCCAAATAGCCCCGCATCACCGTTCCTCCGCCCTGGCGGATGGCTCCGTTTTTGTCGATGGCCCGGAAACGGGTGTCGTTTACATGCTCCATACCATCGTAGTTCATGTAGTCAAAGACGCCCACGGGCTGGGGCTGGTGTTCGTCGTTCACCTCGATCATGTTTCCGCTTTCGCTGAGGACAAAGCGCCCCTCGTTATCGGAGAGGTAGTAAATCCGCTCCATAATATCCTCGCCGTTTTCGTCCACCTCGCCGGTGGAGCGCATCAGCTCGGAAATCACAAAGCCGCCGTTCCGGGTCAGGGTGATCTCTCCCGTGGTCAGGTCCGCGATGGCGAAGAAGCCCTCGCCGGCAATGGCGTAGTCCTGGTCCCGCCGGGTCTCTGCCAGGGCGCCGTTCTTAAAATCCGTGTCCGTGGTCCACAGCGCCGCGCCCACGCCGGAGGGAAGCATCTCGAAATCGCCGTCCTCTTCTCTGGCGGCGGCGGAGCCCTCGGTGGCCTCGCCCACGCCCTTGAGGTCCTCGTACATCAAGGAGGCGAATCGACTCTTTTCCGCTTTGAAGCCGTAGGTATTCAGGTTGGAGATGTTGTTGCCGTGGACCCCCAGGCGCTTGAGCTGCTGATGGGCCCCCACGGCCGCAATGAAAAAGGATTGGTTCATAGGCTTCCTCCTTATGAGAAGCGTCCAACGTCGTTGGTGGCCTTGGTCATCAGCGAGTCATACATTTTAGTAATTTGGGCGGCGCTTTGCAGCGCTCTTTGATAGGTGATCATTTCCGTCATCTGCTTGATCATGTCGCTGTTGGAGCGCTCCAGATACTTGTTCCAGATTTCGAAGTCCTCACTCTGCTGGGCGCCCTCTCCGGTGAAGAGCCCCCGGTCGTTCCGCTCCAGGGCCTCGTTATCCTCGAAGCGAAAGACGCCCAACTGCCCAATGGCGGTCCCGCCGCCCTGCTCCGGCGGCTGGTCGAAGTAAATGACGCCCTGGCCATCCCCCCGGATTTTATCGGTACCCAGGTAAATGGGCTGGCCCTGGGGGTCCAGCACCTGGCCAAAGCCGGGGAGGCAGAGGTAACCCTCGTCATCCAGGGAGAAATTTCCCATGCGGGTGTAGCCCACGTTGCCCTCCGGGTCCTGGACGGCAAAGAAGCCGTCCCCCACAATGGCGAAATCCAAAGGCAGCTCCGTGGGCTCCGGGATGCCCTGGCTGTAGTCCGTGTAAATGTCGCTGGCCGCTCTTATGTAGCTCTGACGGCCAATTTCCGTTCCGCCGCTGTGATTCACGTCCACCCGGCTGTACATCACGTCGTCAAAGGTGGTGGCCACATAGCGTTCCTGCTTATAGCCCGAGGTGGAGATGTTGACCAGGTTGTTTCCGATGACATTGAGATTATGCTGGTGGGTCAGCATGGCGGAGGTCAGGTTGTAGAAGCCCTTATACACGCGTTATCCCTTCTTCCTCTTCGGTTTCGGCTCCGGTGTGTCGTCCAGATAGTGTTCCATATAGGTCCGCAGCTTTTGGATGGCCCGGGTATGAATCTGGGAGATGCGGGGCTCGCTGAGCTCCATCACCTGGGCGATTTCCTTCAAGTGCAGGTTTCGTTCGTAATACAGGGAGAGGACGATCTGCTCGTTCTCCCGCAGTGACGCGATGCCCTGGGCCAGAGCCCGCTGGAGCTCCCGCTCCTGGAGCACCAGCTCCGGCTGGCTCCGGGCGTCGCTGGAGGGGACCTCCATGGGATAGTTCGAGGTCTCCCGGGTGTCCATCAGCACATCCAGGGACAGCACATTGCTCAAGGCGATGTTGGCGGCGTCCTTCTGATACCGCTCCTGGGTGATGCCCAAATGCTGGGCAATCTCTCCATCCGTGGGCATCCGGCCCAGGGTGGCGGACAGCTCCGCCGAGGCCAGGTCAATCTCCTTCGCCCGTTTCCGGACATTTCGGGGTATCCAGTCCTGCTTCCGGGCCAGGTCAATGACCATTCCCCGGATACGCTTGGAGACGTAGGTTTCGAATTTCACGCCCTTATCCGGGTCAAACTTGTCAACGGCCCCCAAAAGGGTGATGATGCCCTCATTGATGATGTCCTCGATTTGGGCAAAGCTGCTGTATACGCCCCGAATCTGCATGGCGGCGTTTTTGATCAGCCCCTCGTACCGCAGGACCAGGGGCCATTTCAGGCTCTCATCCCCCGTCTCCTTATAGAGGCGGAGAAGGTCCTGGGTATCCATCTCCTCAATCTCCCGCTCGTTGTAGCGGAGGGCGGCTGCCTGCTCACTCATGTGCCCACCGCCTTCCGCTCCGGCTTCGCCGCCGGTTCCAGGGTGATGTTTCCAATGGCCTGAATCTGCACGGCGCTGGTGATCTCATTAAAGGACAACACGTAAACACCGGGGTAGAACTGGGTAATCATCTTGGAGAAATAGCCCCGGATCACCTGGCTGACCAGGATAATCGGCGTCTGGGAGAGGTCGTTGAACTTCTTCATTTGGTTCGCCAGCTGCGAGACAATTTGCTGCATCAGCTCCGGGCCCATTGCCAAATACACGCCCTGCTCGTTCCGGGTGAGGGAGGCGATGATCTTCTTCTCCACCTCCGCGTCCAGAGTGACGACGCGAAGCTGCCCATCCTCGCAGAAGCGGCGGGTGATGGTCCGGGCCAGCGCGCCTCGAACCTGCTCCGTGGCGGCGTCGATGTCCCGGCCCTGGACCAGGGCGTCGGCCAGGGTCTCCACAATGGCCCCCAAATCCTTGATGGGCACGCCCTCTTTCAGGAGGTTTCGCAGCACCTTTTCCAGCGTGGCGAAGGAGATGATGCTGGGAATGGTCTCCTCCACCAGCTCCGGCGCGCTGCGCTTCAAATTGTCCACCAGCTGGATGGTCTCCGCCCGGCCCAGCATCTCGTAGGCGTACTTCTTCACCGTCTCGGAGAGGTGGGTCAGCATGACGGACAGAGGGTCGATGACGTTGTAGCCGTAAATTTCCGCCATTTCCTTGTTCTCCGGCAGAATCCACCGGGAGGGGATGCCGTAGGCGGGCTCGATGGTCTCGATGCCGTCGATCTCCCCCAGGGGGTTAGCGGGCTCCAGGGCCAGATAGTAGTCCACCAAAATCTCGCCCCGGGCCACTTCCTCGCCCCGGATGCGGATGACGTATTGGTTCGTCCCCAGGGCCGACGCGTCGTGCAGCCGGATGGAGGGGAACACAAAGCCCATGTCCTGGGCGTATTGACGGCGGAAGATGACAATGCGGCTGATGAGCTTGCCGCCGTGGCTCTCATCCACCATGGGGATCAGGCTGTATCCAAACTCCATCTCAATGGGCTCCACCGAGAGGAGGTTGTAGACGTTGTTGATATCCTTGTAATAGTCGGTTTCGCTGGGCGCGGCGGTCTCGGCGGCCTGCTGCTGCTGTTCCGCGGCGGCCTGAAGGGCCGCGGTTTCCTGCCGTTCCCGTTCCATGCGGCTGCTGACGTACCAGCCCGCCCCCAGAAGCAGCCCGCCGCCCACTGCCAGAGCGAAATGGGGCGTGTTGGGGATGGCCGCCAGGAACAACAGGATGATTCCGGTGGTCATAATGGCCCTGGGCTGGGCCTTGAACTGACCAATGACGTCCTTGTTCAGACTGCCCTCGGACACGGACCGGGTGACGATCATGCCCGTGGCGGTGGAAATCATCAGCGCCGGGAGCTGGGAGACCAGGCCGTCACCGATGGTGACGATGGAGTAGCGGGAAATCACGTCGGAAAAGGTTCCGGCGTTCATCACCATTCCGATGATGGTGCCTCCGATGAAGTTGATCATCGTGATGATCAAGGACATGGTGGCGTCGCCTTTTACAATTTTCGTGGCGCCGTCCATAGCGCCGTAGAAGTCGGCTTCCTTTTGAATCTTATAGCGCCGCTCCTTGGCCTCCTGCTCGTCGATGAGGCCGGAGGAGAGGTCGGCGTCAATGGCCATCTGCTTGCCGGGCATGGCGTCCAGGGTGAACCGGGCGGCCACCTCGGCCACGCGCTCGGCGCCCTTGGTGATGACGATGAACTGCACCAGGACGATGATCAGGAAGATGACCACGCCCACGACGATGTTTCCGCCGGTAATCAGTTTGCCGAAGTTTTGAATGACCTCTCCGGCGTAGCCGTGCCAGAGAATCTGCCGCGTGGTGGAGACGTTCAGTCCCAACCGGAACAGCGTGGTGATCAGCAGCAGGGATGGGAAAATGGAAAACTCCAGGGCCTCCGAAATGTTCATCGTGATCATGAGGATCATGACGGACAATCCGATGTTCACCACCAGCAAAATGTCCAGGAGCTGCGTCGGCAGGGGGATGATCAAAAACAGAACGATGACCACGACGGCAAGAGATATTATGTTGTCAAGAACCCTTCTCAAGCGCCCGTCACCTCCTGTTCCATAAGTTCCTTTCCGCCCCGGTCCTGAACCGGACAGCCTTATCCTTTGGATAAGACGGCAAATTTATTTTACCAGTTTGTGCTTCTCGTTCAGCCGGAAGATATAAACCAGCACCTCTGCCACGGGGTTGTAAAGCTCCGTGGGAATCTCCTGATCCAGCTCCGTGTCCGCGTAGAGGGCCCGGGCCAGGGGTACGTTTTCAATCGTCGGCACTTTGTTTTCCTCCGCAATCTTCACGATGCGAAGAGCCATGGAATCCACGCCCTTGGCGAGGACAATGGGGGCCGCGTCCTCATCCGGGTGATACCGGAGTGCCACGGCGTAGTGGGTGGGGTTACGGATAACCACGTCTGCCTTGGGAACCTGCTGCATCATGCGGCTTTGGGCCCGCTTGCGCTGCATTTCCTTAATCTTCCCCTTGATCTGGGGATCGCCCTCCATCTGCTTATACTCTTCTTTGATCTCCTGCTTGCTCATGCGCAGGCCCCGCTCGTAGTCCCACCACTGGTACATGAAGTCCAGGGCGGCCAGGGCGATGAAGGCAATGCCGATCTTCACGATCATGCCCATGCCCTGTTCAAACAGGTGGGTGGCGGAGGCTTTCAAGTCCACGTAAAGATATTTCGCGCTCTCATGGAACATGCCCTTGATGCTGATATAGACAATGACCATGAGAATACTGATTTTTAAAAGCCCCTTCAAGGCGTTGATCACGCTTTTCAGGGAAAACAGCCGTTTAAAGCCCTCCAGGGGGTTGATCCGGCTGAACTTGGGTTTCATCAACTCGCCGCTAACCAGCAGCTTGGTTTGGGCAAAGGTGGCCACAATGGCGCAGCCCGCCGTCACCAGCGTTATGGGAAGCACGCTCCGGGTCATCAGCCCCAGGGCCTGCATGGTCAACTCGTGGAGAAGGTCTCCGTTGGTCAAATCCTCCGTCAAATCCACTTTGGAAAAGCAAAAGCCCATAAAGCCCGCCAGCTGCTCCCCAATGCGCCCGGCCAGCAGCCAGAACGCGGAGAAGGAACCCAGCAGCGTCACCACGGCAACGGCGTCCTGACTTAGAAAGACGTTACCTTTCTTTCGTTCGTCTCTTCGCTTTTTTGGGGTTGCTTTTTCGGTCTTAGAACTGTCCGCCAACGTTCATCCCCCCTTTCGGACGTTGCGCGGCTGGAAAGTGGTTATGCCATCAGCCCCAGCATTACGCGGAGGCTGTCCAGCATGGTCCGCTCCGCCGTCAGAAGGAACTCGCTAATGGGAATCATCAGCGTCATCAGCAGCCCAAGGCCGATAATGACCTTCAGCTCTATATTGATGGAAAACACGTTGATCTGAGGAATGACTTTCATCAAAATGCCCATCCCCAGCTGGCCGATGAGCTCCGCCGCCAAAATGGGCATACAGAGCTTCACCGACAAAACGGTGCACTCGATAAAGAGCTCCAGGGCCAGATTGGTCAGGTCGTGTCCAATGGAAACCCCGCCATAGCCCAGAATTTCGCCGGAGGTCAGCATAATCCGCAGCAGCGTGTGATGCCCGTTCCCGGCGAAAAAGAGCAGAATCATCAACGTGTTCAGCAAGGTGCCTGTCACCGACATGTTGGAACGGGAGCCGGCGTCGTAAACCTGATTCATGGTCATACCCATTTGGGTGTCGATGGCCAAACCCGCCATCTGGGGAATATAAAAGAAAAAGTTTATAATCATGCCCAGGATAAATCCCACCGCCAATTCCAGCAGCACCGCCCCGGCAAAGGGCAGCACTCCCGGCGGCGGCTCCAGCCGCCCTCCCTCCACCGAGTAGGTGAAGGCTGACATCAAAAGGACAAATCCCGCCCGGAAGGTTCCGGGAAAATTCTGGCGGCTCAACAGGGGATTGAATATCACAAAGCCGCTCATCCGGGACAGAATCAGCAAGAAGAGCGTCAGGGCCCCTTCGTCTATCATAGGCGCCTCCGCTAAATCCGCGTCATCAGGTCAAAGACCTCCCGGGCGTACTCCTGGAGCGTGGTCAGCATCCAGCCTCCCGCGATCAGCAGGACGCCCACAATGATGACCACCTTGAGGATAAAGCCGATGGTCTGCTCGTGAATCTGGGTTACCGCCTGGAAAATGGCGATCAGCACACCGGCGAACATGCTCAAAACCAGCATGGGCCCGCCCAGCTTGATGACCACGCCCACGGCGTCCCGCATCACGTCGGTTATCATTCCCGTATCCATTCGTCAGCCCTCCGCTAGTGAAAACCCCGGACCAGGGTGGAAAACAGCAGCTCCCACCCGTTCAGGGTCACGAACAGCAGCAGCTTAAAGGGCGCGGAAATCATGGACGGCGGCAGCATAATCATACCCATGGACATCAGGGTACAGGACACCACAATGTCGATCAGCATAAAGGGAATATACAGCAGCAGTCCAATGGTAAACGCCTTTGACAGCTCGCAGGTCACAAAGGAGGGCACGATAATCCTTAAAGGCACCGTCTCCACCACGGTCTGGGTGTTGACCTCCTCCGGCATCTCCACGTGCGCCATTTCGCAGAACATCTCCAGGGTGTTGATCTTCGTGTTCCGCACCATGAACTCCGACAGTGGTACCACGGCCCGCTTCAGGAACTCCTCCTGGTCGATCTCCTCCGCGACATAGGGCTCGTAGGCCTCCTCCTGTATGCGGGTGATGGTAGGGGACATGGTATAAAACGTCAAAAACAGGGCAAGGCCCACCAGAATCAGGTTTGGCGGCGTCTGCTGGGTGCCCATGGCGTTGCGCAGAAAGGAGAAGGAGATGACAAACCGGGAAAAGGACGTCATCATCACCACGAGAGAGGGCAGGAGCGTAATCGCCGTCATCAGGAATATGATTTCCAGCGCCTGCACATTCTCACCGTTTACATTGATCAGCCCTTCCGGCACCTCCGGTTCACCTCCGCTCTCGTTGTTTCATGATGGTGAGAAACGCCTCCTTGAAGCCTGGCTTCTCACCTGCCGCCGTTTCCGGCGGCTTCCAGGCGGCGGCCTCCTCTTCGGTGAGCTCCGCCAGCAGGGAGATTCCCGCCGTTCCGGCTCCCAAGAGCAAGTACCGCTCGCCCACCCGGGCCAGGATCAGGCTTTGGTCCCGCCCCAAGGGCATCCGGTCCAGGACCTCCATCCGCCGTCCTCCCGAAAAGGCGCCCAGCGCCCCCCGGCCCGCCACATACTTCGTAAACCAGTAGGCCAGGCCCATGATCAGGACGACGCAGACCAGCATCCAAAGGAAGGAGGCCAAGGCCGCGTCACCCCCGAACTCCAGCATCCGTCAGGGATTGCCCAGGATGGTGCTGACGGTCTTGAGAACCCGGTCGGGCTTGAAGGGCTTGACGATGAAGTCCTTGGCGCCGGAACGCACCGCGTCCATAACCATGCTCTCCTGTCCCATGGCGGAGCACATGACCACATTGGCGCTGCTGTCCTTGGCGCGGATGGCTTTCAGGGCCTCCAGGCCGTCCATATTGGGCATGGTGATGTCCATGATCACCAGATCCGGGCCGATCTCCCCGAATTTCTCCACGGCGTCCGCGCCGTCCACGGCCTCGAACAGTTCGGTGTATCCGTTCTTGCTCAGGGTGTCCTTAATCATCTTCCGCATAAAGGCGGCGTCGTCCACCAACAGAATCTTCTTAGCCATTGTCTAATTCCTTCCTTCTTATCCAAATAATAATGATTTCATGATCGCATTATCTGAAAAGCGTTCCGGATTCCGGCCGCTTATTTTTTTGCCAGCTCGATTACAGGCTCCTGGACAATCTCGGTAATCCGGACGCCGAAGTTGTCGTCGATCACCACCACGTCGCCCTTGGCCACGCATTTCCCGTTGACAAACAGGTCCACCTGGTCGCCCGCCAACTTGTCGAGGACCACCAGGGACCCCTTGGAAAACTCCAGAATATCCTGCACCTTCCGCTGCGTCCGGCCGATTTCCACCGTCACCTGGAGGGGGACCTCCATAATGAGGTCCAGATTCTGGGCCTGCTCCTTCCCCAGAAGGTCCGTCGGGTCCATCTCCCGCAGGGGAGCCCGGTGGGTGTTGATGACCTTGGGCTCCGGGGGCGCGGGGGCGGGAGCCGGAGCGTTGTTGGCCATGGCCGTGGTCATGGCTGTCATCATGGCCGCCATCATGGCTCCAAAGTCCGCCGCCGTCGCGGGTGCCGCCGGGGCCGCTGGGGCCGCGGCAGCGGCAGGCTGCGCTGCCGGCTGGGCCGCGGGGGCAGGCTGGGAAGCCGCCGGAGCCGGTTGCGGCGCGGGAGCCGGGGCAGCGGCCCCGCCCGCCAGCATGGCCTCGATTTCCTCCTGGCTCATCTTCCGGCTGGAAGATGGCTCGGGCTCCGGAGCGGGAGCCGGGGAGCCGCCGGCCATGCCGGCCATCATCGCCTCGATCTCCTCCTGGCTCATTTTCTTATTGGAGGCGGGCTCCGGTTCCGGCGCGGGAGCGGGCTCCGCGCCGCCGCTCATGCCCGCCAGCATGGCCTCGATTTCCTCCTGGCTCATCTTTCCGCCGGAGGAAGCGGGCTCCGCCGCAGCAGGCTCCGGAGCGGGGGCGGGGGCAGGCGCGGCCTCCTCGGCTCCGCCGTCGTCATCGTCGCCCAGGCCCAGACCCTTCAAAAGCTCTTTGGCCAGCTCCACGCTCATGACGTTCATGAACTCGCTCTCCAAGGCCCCCTCGATCTTGAGGGAGAAACGGACGATGACAATGGTGTCCGCCCCCTGGGGAAGATGGTTCTGCTTAAAGGCCGACAGGTCCTCCAGCTCGAAGGGCTGGGGGGTGGAGATGTCCACCTGATAGCCCAGGAAGTCGCTCATGGCCGTGGCCGCTGCGCCCATCATCTGGTTCATGACCTCGCAGACGGCGCTGATGGTCAGCTCGTTGAGCTCGAACTCCTCATCCGGCGTCTCTCCGCCCATGAGGATATCCACAATGACTTTGATATCGCTGCGCTTGAGCAGCATGATGTTGCTGCCCGCCAGGCCCTCCACGTATCTGATCTCGATGCCCATGGCGGGCTCCAGGTTGCCCAGGGCAAAGTCCTCCGTCTTAATGGACGTGACCTTGGGCGTCGTAATATCGACTCTGTGCTCCAGAAGGTTGGATACCGCAGTGGCAGAGGAGCCAAGGCTGATATTCATCATTTCCCCGAGGGCGTCAATCTCCATCGGGCTAAACAATTTTTTGTCCATTCCGTCTACTCGCTCCTTTGCTCATCAAGCTGATAGCATACTTCATCTATCTTCACAGCCATATTTTTCTTATGGGTACCCATCTTGCCGGTAAACCAGTGATAGCCGCCGATTTCCAGGTAAATGGGGGATTCCTTGGGCTGTCCCAGATCAATGACGTCTCCCACATTCAAGTGGTAGATGTCGCTGAGGGAGAGCTGAGCGCTGGCCAGCTCCGCGATAATCTCCAGCTTGGAGTCTCGCAGCTTGTCGAAAATCTCGTCGGATTTGTCCTCCGCCGCCGTTCGGCGCAGGGGGCTCTCCCGGCTGATTTCCGCGAACACGTTGGTCAAAACCTCGCCGGGGAGACAGACGCTCATCCGCCCCGCCATGTTGGGGAACTGCAATTTCAGGTCCACGATCACCACCGTCTCATCCAGGCCAATCACCTGGTTCAACGTCGGGTTGACCTCGGTCCGGCTGTACTCAAACCGGATGGGCACGTAGTTCTCCCAGCTTCGGTCCATCACCTTTACGGTGTCCTCGGCCAGATCCTCATAGAGCTTCAGCTCCAGGTCCGTGTAGCTGTAATCGTCCTCCAGCTCGTTGTCCACGGCCCCCTCGCCGCCCAGCATCCGGTCCATCATGCTCAAAGCCGTGCTGGTGGGAATAAAGAGCATTGCCGGGGTCTCCTGCATCTGCCCTTTCAGCTCCACGTCGATCATGCCCAGCACGTCGCCCTCCGTCAGGGCGTTGGAAAATTCAAAATAGCGCTGTTCCTCGATGCTCTCCACCGTGACCTCGCAGGTGGAGCGCAGACGGGCGTTCATCCGGGAGCTGATCACCCGGGAATAATTGTCAAAAATGCCGTTCAGCATTTTGATGCGGTCTTTGGTGAATTTGCGGGGACTGCTGAAGTCGTATTTTTGATATTTCTTTTCCTGCTTTTCAGCAGACGGCTCCGAATCCTTTTCTCCGCTTCGAACCGCGTTCAGCAAAGCGTCGATTTGCGCTTGCGATAATACGTCTGCCATGTCATCCCCCCTATTCTACCTGGATTCCGGCGAACGGCCGCCGGTAGGCTTCGTTACGCGGTCATCACAATATATTGCTGGATGCCGCCCTGTTCTTCCATCTCGGCCTCAATGTCCCGGCCGCTGATAATCATTTCCACCCGGCGGTTTTTCGCCCGGTTTTCCGCCGTGTCGTTGGGCGCGACGGGACGCCACTCTCCGAAGCCCTCGCTGACCAGGCAGCTGGGGGGCACATCGCTGTGCTGCTGAATGTACATGACCACGTTGGTGGCCCGCTCGCTGGAGAGGGTCCGGTCCACGGTGACCCGGTTGGGTCCCGCGCCCGCCCGGGCGGTATGGCCCTGAATACGAACCTCGTCCAAGGACGCGGCCACGCCGCTGAGCATCTGGCACATGGAATCCAGCACGGGATAGGCCTCCTTCGAAATCACGGAGCTCTCTCCCGCGAAGAAAACCGATTGGCTGAACGTGACGAAAATCTTTCCGCCGTCCTGGCTCACCGTCACCGCGTCCTGGAGGTTTTGCTGTTGGACAAACTCCTGAATCTGCTGAAGAAGGTCCTCCATGTCCTGCTCCACCTTCTCCTGCATCTCCTCCATCTCCTCCTGGGTGGGAGCCACGCCCTGCTCGCCAGGGTCGGCGCTGGGGCCGTCGGTGCCCACAATCGTGGGGTCCGGGTCCAGCACCGCAGAGGGGTTGAAGCTCTGGACGATGGCCTTCCAGTTGTCCTCGCTGATGGTGGACATGGAATACAGCAGCACGAAGAAGCACAGCAGCAGCGTCACCATGTCACCGTAGGTATCCATCCAGTTTGCGCCGCCGCCTCCGCTGCTTTTTTTCTTAAGCGCCATTGCCGCTCACCTTTCCTTTCGGACTGACGGATTCATCACTTGGCCTCGCCACTGCCGGCGCCCTCGCCGCCCATCTCGCGCTGCTTTTGAGACATGTAGGTCAAGAGCCGCTCCCGCAGGGACTTGGGGTTCTCGCCGGCCTGGATGGCCATGACGCCCTCCACGATAATTTGCTTGCAGAGGACCTCCTCGCTGTCCCGTCCACGGAGAAGCTGGGCCACGGGGCCAAAGACCATGTGGGCCAGCAAGCAGCCGTACAGCGTGGTGATCAGGGCGGTGCCCATGCTGGTACCCAGGGAGCTGGCGCCGCCGCCGTCGCTTAGGTTCATGGATTTCAGCATGTTGATCAGGCCCACCAGCGTACCCACCATGCCGAAGGCCGGGGCCACGCTGGACGCCTTGTCGTACAGCGCCGCGGCGTCCTCGTGCCGGGCGGACATGCACTCGATGTCGTTTTCCAAAATGCCCCGGACCTTATCCTGGTCGTTGGCGTCCACGATAAGCATAATCGCCTGCTTGAAGAAGGGGTCCGACTGCTCGTTGGCCTTCTCTTCCAGGGACAAAAGGCCGTTCTTCCGGGCGATCTGGGCCAGCTCCACCAATTGCTCGATGTAGCCCTTGGGGTCAAACATCTTGTTGTTCAGAATGATCTTGAAGTGCTTGGGCATGGCCTTGAGCATGGAGCCGGGGAAGCTGGCCGCCACGATGAAGAGCGTACACCCGATGGTGATGAAGATGGACGCCGCGTCGAAGAAGTTCCAAAGGTTCTTCGGCGTAAACGTAAACAGTTTCAAGCCCGCCGCCGCCGCGTCGGGGCCGATGTTAATGCCCAGAACGCAGCCCAGCAGGAAGATGCCGAACGCACCGACAATGCCAATGATATAGTTTAGATTCATGAAGAAATGCCTCGCTCCCTCGGCCGGGCGTCAGCTCCCGGCCTGTGAATTTTATCTATATTCCATCAACGCTTGTCCGATACCGCGATTTCACGGTGAATGTCCTGAACCTTGGCGTTGTACTCCGCGATTTTATGGATGATCTCCTCCACGCTCTCCCGGACCAGGTAATAGTCGTGGTTCATCATGGTGATTTTCGTCTCGGGGATGCACTCGATGTGCTCGATTTGCAGGTGGTTTACCAGAAGTTTGTCGTGATTTCTCTTCGTCAAAAGGATCATAATAGACCGCCCTTTCATGCCCCGCCGGGGCCCTTGGCCCCGGCGGGCAACTGTTTTGTTCAGCAGTTTGATGAGCGTTCCGCTCGATGGTCAGACATCAGAAAGAGCCGTTATCAGCGCTTCATATTGACCAGCTCTTCCAGCATGGAGTCGGTGACGGTGACAATGCGGGTGTTGGCCTGATAGCCACGCTGGGTGGTGATCAGCTCGGAGATTTCCTCCGCCAGGTCCACGTTGGGAGCCTCTAGGAAGCCCACCATCATCTTCGTGCCGCCGGTGGAGAGAATCGCGGTTCCCGGAGGAAGGGGCTTTTTATCGGTGGTTCCTCCCGGGTTATTGTTGTTGTTATCCTCTTGCTGCACCATATAGCTGTTGACATTTGTAATACCCAGGTCCTTCTGGACGCCGCCCAGCATGGAAATCCGCAAATCGCCCGCGCCGTCCTGGCACTTGTAGTAGGAGTTTCCGGTATGGGTCACGCCGTTGGGGTTCGTGACGCTTCCGATGGCGAGATACCCGATGACCACCGGCAAATCACCCTCCCGGCAGATGCCGGTGATGGCTCCGGTGTCCGGGCTGATGGTAATGTTGGAGAATTCCGCGAAGTCCAGGTCCTCCATTTTGCTTTCGTCCTCGGTCGCCGCGCCCGTTTCCATGTCGACCCGGTTGTCGCTGTGCTGGGGCTTGTTGACGTCTTGAATCGGAATCTTCTTCACGGGATCGGTCGCCGGTGCGTTGGGGTCCCGCTTTTCCTCATCGGTGGGGAAGCGGATTTCATATTTAAAAGTATCCCTTGTAATCGTTTGATCGGGATTATCCGGGTCCTTCACCGTTTCGGTGGTAGGCACCCGCTCCCAATAGGGCAGGCGGATGGGGACCAGCTGGTCGCTAACCGTGGGGTCTCCCTTCTCGTCCGTGCCCTCATTCACGGCCAGGAAGCCATAGACCACGTTTCCCTTGCCGTCGCAGAGGTAGCCGTCGGCCCGGAACTGGAAGTCGCCCACCCGGGTGAGGGTCAGGGACTTGAGGGTGCTGGGGTCGTTTCCGTCGATGGTGTTGGCCACGGTTTTGTCGCCCACCAGGAAGAAGCCGTCGCCCACCAAGGCGCAGTCCGTGGGGTTGCCGGGGTTGTAGCTGGCGGAGGACATGTTCAGATCGATGCTGCCCACCATGGAGCCGTAGCCGATCTGGGAGGGGTTGATGCCGCCCACGGTCGAGGTTCCGTTTCCTCCGCTGCTGTACATGCTGTAAACGCTGTCGCGGAACATGGTCCGCTGTTTTTTATAGCCCTGGGTGTTGACGTTTGCCACGTTGTTGCCGATTACGGAGAGCTTCTGCATATGGGCCCGCAGGCCCGCAACAGATGCGTACATTGATCCGGTCATAGGGAATTTGAACTCCTTTCAAATCCTTGGCGCCGCCCGGGCCCCGTCAGTCGGACGGGACCCGATGGCCTCCGAAAATCCGGTCCTGCCATCTCTTTACAGGAACACGGCGCCGTCGATGTTGGTGAATACGCTGTCCTTCATTTCGTCCTGGGTAATTGCCGTAATGACTTTCCCATGGGGGACGTTGATGATGAAGGCTTTTTCAGTGTCCATAGCCAGGATGTTGGTGGCACCCTTGGCCTGGGCCCGCACCACGCTGCCTTTGATCTGGTCGATGAGGCTGGGGGTAATTTCAATGCCCCGCTCCTCCGCCCGACTTATGGCGTGTTTGGAGAACTGGACTTCCTGTCCGGCCCTGGTTAGCTCCGCCTGTAAAGCCATGGCGAAGCCGCCCGCAGCCGTCCGCTTCCCTGCGTCCGGTATCTGCTGGATTTGGCTTTGTCTCGCTATGCGTTCGATCATGTGAGGATCACCTCAGCCTTCGCCTTCTGTGGGTGCGCCGCTCTCCCCGTTGTATTCCGGGGTCGTATCGCCGCCGGGCGCCGCGGGTTCCGTGGGTTTCTCGGTGTCGTTGGGTTTTTCGGTATCCCCGGGCTTTTGCGTGTCGCCAGGTTTCTGGGTATCTCCGGGCTTTTCAACGCCGTCTGTTTTGTCGTCGTCTTTGTCGCCATCCTCGTCCTCTTCCTTGGGAGGCGGCAGCTTGCCGACAGCCATGATTTCGCTGAGGTAGTAATACTCGTCGCCGATGAAGATGACCTGCTGGCCGTTCATGGTGCCCGTGGCGGTCACTTCGCCGTAGATCTCCTTGAGCTTGCCGTCCTCCCCCAGCTTGCCCACGGTGACTCCCTTGCCCACCAGAGAGGCGGCGTAATTCATGGTCGTGGCGTCTGTCATGTTGACCATGGACTGGATCATCTGCATCTGTACCATCTGGTTCAGCATTTCCGAGGTATCCATGGTGTCGTCAATGCCCTGGTTGCTCATTTGGGCAATCATCAAGGTGATGAAGTCCAGCATATCCAGGTC
Organism: uncultured Oscillibacter sp.; assembly: GCA_948916585.1. Classification (GTDB taxonomy): domain Bacteria; phylum Bacillota; class Clostridia; order Oscillospirales; family Oscillospiraceae; genus Oscillibacter. Next base: position 69,340 of record CAQXTN010000002.1, read on the forward strand.
GGAGTTGCTGCCCTTTTTGGCAATGGTGACTTCCTTGTCTCCTACCGTTTTTGTTCCATACAGGCTGCCGATATCAACGCCTAAATCGCTCATCGATTCACTTCCTTTCCGTAAGGATTACTCCCCGTCCAGGGGAATCAGGCCCAGCCGGAGCTGCTGGAGGAAATCCTCGCCGCTCTCCTGCTTCCGGCGCTGCTCCTGCTGATGCCGCCGGTGCTGTTCCTGCTGCTGCTCGTAAAGGTCCTCCCGCTGGCTTTCCTCCTGACGGGGGACTTCCACTCGGACCTCCTGTTGGGTCTCCCGGCCAAGCAGCTGCTCCAGTCCTGCGGTGTTCTTGGTCAGCAGGTTCCGGGTCTCCCGGTTCTCGGCGTGCAGCTGCACCACCAGACCGCCGTCCTTGCTCCAGGTCATCTCCACGGTGACCTTGCCCAGGTTCTCCGGGGTCAGCTGGAGCTCCACCCGGGTCTCGCCGTTGCGCAGGGCCTCCGTCAGTCTGGGTCCGATCTGCTCATCCAGGGGCTTTTCGGTCTCCGGGGCCTTGGGGGCCTCGCCCACCTTCACGGGGACGGCCTTCACATCCTCAAAGACGTGGGTCTCGGTTTCCATGCCCTGGAATTCGGGGGTCTCCTCCGTGCCGTCGCCCTCGGTCTCCTGGACCTCGGCGTTTCCGGTTTCCACCTTGACCTCCACGGTCCGCCCCTCCGTATCCTGAGCGGCCTCCGGGGCCTCAATGGTCTGGGGAAGCTCCTCCACCAGGGTTTGGTCCACCGTCTGGCTCTCGCCGCCCTCCACCAGGGTCTCGGGCGCTTCCGCCTCCGCCTCCGGGGCAAAGCCCTGGGTTTCGGCCTCCGGCGTCAGGATGACTTCCGCCGCTATGGGGGCCAGCTCATCGGCGGCAACCTCCGCCTGAACCTCCGGCGTTAAAACCTGTTCCACCGGCACCACTGGATTTTGCATCATCAGCATGGCCGCCAGGGCCATCTGATCCTCCAGGGTCTTGCCATCCTCCGAGACAACCGGGGTCTCCTGGGTCTCGCCGGACTCCTGGGGCTTTTGCGCGTCCTGGGCGTCCTGGGGCTTTTGGGGAGTGTCCGTTTTCTCCGGCTTGGAAGGCTGTGCGCCGTCGCTTTGCTTTTGCTCCAGCAGCTTTTGGAAGCCATCCTTCTGGGAAGAGGCATCGCCCTTCTTGGCCGCCGTGGGCATCTGGGGAAGCTGCGCGTTTGCCAGCATGTTGTTGATCAACTGTTCCATTTGCTCATTCACCTCCTTGTCATCATAAGATTTCTATTTCCAAACGGTGCATTCCACCATTCAGAACGAATTTACGAGGCCGCGTGGGCCCGGGTGGAGCTGACGAACTCCTCGATGAACAGCTCCTCGCTCTTGGCCTCCTCCTTGTGGTAGGCCTCCAGCTTCTTCTCCTTGAGCTTTTCGATGGAGGAGGTCTCCTTTTTCGCCTCCACCATGGCCTCCCGGCGCTTCTCCGCCTCGGCCTCCAGCTCTTCCAGGTGCTTTGTCTCCCGCTGAATCTCCTGCTCCGCCGCCCGGAGGGCGCTTTGATACATCAGCGCCTCCGTCACCGGCATCCCCTCCAGGGCCCGGTCCCGGTAATCCTCGTTGCAGTCCCGGTATTCCCGCCAGAGCTTTTCCAGCAGCTCCTCCTGGGCCCGGACCCGGGCCACGGCCTCGGCGTGCTCCCCCTGGAGCACCTCCAAGACCTGTTCCTTGTAAGAAAGGACGGTATCCAAAGCGAACTTGAATTTCTTCACGGGGTGGTTCTCCTTTGGTTCGGTTAGTTCAGTATATGCCTCAGCTTTTCAATGCACTGGTCATAGCTAAAGGCCTCGTCGATGTCCTGGGTCAAAAAGGCGTTCACCGCGTCGATTTTGCCGAGGGCGTAGTCCAAGTTCCGGTTGGTCCCCGGCTTGTAGGCGCCGATGGCCACCAGGTCCTGGTTCTTCTCATAAGTGCTGAGAATATCCCGGAGCCGGGAAGCCAGCTGCCGGTGCTCCGGGGAGACGATTTCCACCATCAGACGGGAGATGCTGGCGGACACGTCAATGGCCGGATAGTGGTTGCTGTTGGCCAGGGCCCGGGAGAGGACAATGTGCCCGTCCAGGATGCCCCGGACCGTGTCCGCGATGGGCTCGTTGGTGTCGTCGCCCTCCACCAGCACGGTGTACACACCGGTGATGGAGCCTTTATCAAAATTGCCGCTTCGCTCCAGGAGCTTGGGCATTTCCGCGTACATGGAGGGGGTATAGCCCCGGCTCACCGGCGGCTCGCCGATGGCGAGACCAATTTCCCGCTGGGCCATGGCGAACCGGGTCAGGGAGTCCATCATGAGGAGTACGTCATAGCCCTGGTCCCGGAAGTACTCCGCGATGCCCGTGGCCACGCTGGGACACTTCATCCGCAGCATGGCGGGCTGGTCACTGGTGGCCACTACCAATACGGAGCGGCGCATGCCCTCCTCGCCCAGGTCCTTCTGGACGAATTCCAAAACTTCCCGGCCACGTTCGCCCACCAGGGCGATGACGTTGATGTCCGCCTTGACGTTTTTCGCGATCATGCCCATCAGCGTGGATTTTCCCACGCCGGAGCCCGCGAAGATGCCAATGCGCTGGCCCTTGCCTATGGTAATCATGCTGTCGATGGCTTTGACTCCAAACTCCATCCGCTCCCGGATAGGGGGGCGGCGGAGAGGATTGATGTAAGAACCGCCTACACAGTAGGCGTCGCCGCCCTCGAAGGGGGGCTTGCCGTCTATGGGCTGGCCCATGGCGTTGATGATGCGGCCCCGGAGGAATTCCCCCACCCGCAGCGTCAGCTGCCGCCCGGTGTTTCGGACAAAGTTGCCAGCCGAGATGCCCGCCATGTCGGAATAGGGCATCAGCAGGATGTGGTCGTTCTTAAAGCCCACCACCTCGGCGGTGACCTGCCCGCCGGAATCACCGTTGTAAATCCGGCAGATGTCGCCGACGGCCGCCCGGCCGCCGCTGGCCTCGATGGACATTCCGACAATATTCTCAATTTTCCCGGTCAGGCTGTAGGTCTCCGCGTTGTAGACCTGACGGATCATTTGCCGGAACATACACACTCCTTCTACACGCCGCCGCTGAAATTCAAATTGCCGAAACCAACGCCCTCTTCCACAGGTCCGGCGTCGGACAGCAGCGTCCGGATGTTGTTCATCTGGGTGGCGGCGCTGGCGTCCACAATTTCGTCAGGGGTTTCTATGATACAGGTGCCCGCCTCATCATCCGCCATGGGAATGATGCGCACCCGGTCCGAAAGGGCCGAAAGTGCGTTCATCAAAGAGGCTGGAACCTTGGAAAGGTGCTTGGCGTCACATTCCGCGATGTAGATATGGGCCCACTCCCGGCGCTTGCGCTTGTCGATGGCGGTTTGAATCATCCGGCAGATGACCTCGTTGCTGCTTTTGAGGCTGACGCAGACCACCTTTTCCGCAATGGCGATGGCAAGGTCCCGCAGCTCTTCCACGTGTTCGTCCATTTGCCGGTCCAAGGCAGCTCCGGCCCGCTCCAAAAAGCGGTCGAAGTCCGCGGCCAGTTCTTCCGCCTGCCGCCGCTGGGCCCGCTGGCCCTCCTGGAGGGCTTGGGCGGCCCCCTGGGCCAGACCCTCGGCCCGTCCGGACTCCAGGCCGCTCTGGCGGGAGGTCTCGAACAGCTCCTGGGCCTTGATTTCCGCCTCCAGCCGGGCCTGGTCCAAAATCTCCTCGGCCCGGCGGCGCGCGTCCGCGATGATCTGCTCCGCCTGAATCTGGGCGAAGCTCACCGGGTCCGGCTCGGGCTCCGGTTCCGGTTCGGGCTCCGGGGCCTCCGCCGCCTCGCCCACCCGGATATCCACCGCCGGAGCCTCCTCCCCGGCCTCCTCCTTGGGAGGGGGCGGCGGAGATTCGTCCGGCTTCTCCTCTTCCAGGATCAGCTCCTCCGCCTTGGGGAAGTGATAGGGCTCGGCCTTGGGACGCATAATGGATTTCCAAATACTAGGCAATGATATCGTCCTTTCCGCCCTTTAGGATGATGATTTCACCCTTCTCCTCCAAACCGCGGATGATGCCGACGATGCGCTGCTGGGCTTCCTCCACGTCCTTCATCCGGACGTTGGAGGTAATTTCCAGGTCGTCCTTGATGCTCTGGGCCATACGGGTGGACATGTTGGCAAACAGCTTGTTGGCCACTTCCGTGTTGGCGGCCTTGAGGGCCAGCACCAGGTCTCTGGGGTCGCAGTCCCGGACGAAACGCTGCACGGAGCGGTCGTCCATGGTGATGATGTCCTCGAACACGAACATCCGCTTGCGGATCTCGTCCGCCAGGTCCGGGTCGGACAGGCCGTCGAAGATATTTTTCTCGCTGGTCCGGTCCAGGTTGTTCATGACATCCGCCACATAGTCGATTCCGCCGACCTTGATATTGGTATCCGTCATGATATTCGAGAAGCGGTTGTGCATTTCCGCCTCCACAATCTTGATGGCCGCCGGGGAGACGCTGTCCAGCTTGGCGATGCTCTCCACCACCTGAATCTGCTTCTTTTCCTCCAGCTGGGCTACCACGCCCGCCGCCTTGTCCGCGTCCACATAGCTGAGGACCAGGGCGATGGTCTGGGGCCGCTCGCTGCGCAGGGCGGAGAACAGGGACTTGACGTCCGCCTTGTCCATGAAGGCAAACTCCCGGTTTTTCAGGCTCTTGGTCACCTTGCCCAGGAGCTCCGCCGCCGCCTGCTCGCCATAGGCCTTCTCCAAAACGGCCCGGGCGTATTCCAGGCCGCCCTCGGTGACGGCTTTGTTGGTCAGACACAGCTGGTAAAACTCGTTGAGGATGTCTTCCGTCTGCTGGGTACTCAATACGCCCAGGCGGGCCACCTCCAAGGTGAGCTGTTCGACCTCCTCGTCCTCCATAAACTTATAGAGGAGAGACGCCTTTTCCGCTCCCAGAGCGATGATAACCGCCGCCGCCTTCTGGGCGGTGGAAAGCTCCGCCTGTTTTGATGTCTTGGCCGCCTGGGGGGCGGCTGCCGCTGTCGCTTCAGGCATTGCCGTCGCCCCCTTTCAGCCAAACCTTGATCATTTGCGCCGCGATTTCCGGGTTGTCGCTGGCGAACTGGCGGATATCCTTCCGCAGCTCCATGCTCCGCTCCAGCTCCAGGTCCATCACGTCGGCGCCAGTCTCGGGCGCCTCGCCGCCCTCCAGGCCCAGGCCCGCCACACGCAGCAGAGCCTCCGCCTCCTCGCGCCGGCGCGCTTCCTCTTCCTCCTGCTTCTTCCGCCGCTTCCTGCGCAGCAGGAGAATGACGGTCAGCAGAATGATGAACAGCAGCAGACCAACGCCCGCCGCGATCAGCACCCACAGAGGCAGCGTAGTTCCGCTGCCGCCGATGACGGGCGGCGTACCGATGTTTGGATCGTAGAAGTTCATGGCCAGCACCTTGATTTTGCCGTCCAGAATTTCCTCGTTGGTAACGGGGTCCCGCTCTCCCTGGATGTTGGACGCCCGCGCCACAAGCTGTTGGATTTCCCCGACGTTGAGGTCCTCCTCCGCCGCCCGGGCGTTGATAGAGACGGCCACGGAGCAGTCCGTCATTTTTACCGCTCCGTTGTTATCAATGTTAATGGTGCTGTGGGAGTTGTCGTAGTCAAATTGTTTGCTTACATAGAGCCCGCTGTCGTCGTCCTGGAGGTTCATCCCGGCCTCGACGTTTTCCAGCAAATCACTGTTGGACTCGGTGCCCACCACACCGCCGACGGTGCCGTCGCCGGGGCGGGAGATATAGCCCTCCTCCCGCTTGCTGCCCACGATGCCCTCTCCATTGGTGGAGCCGTCCTGGGCATACTCGGGGAGATAGGTCTCGTTCCGCACCTCGGTGGTCCGGTCCACCTCCACCTCGCAGGTGACGCCCACCCGAACGTTGTCCTCGCCGAAGAAGGGAGTCAGCACGTTCATGACCTGGGTCCGGACGCGGTTTTCCATGGCCTGCTGGAGCTGCATTTTCAGCGCCGAAATCTCGCCGTCCATGACGTCCTCCGTCAGATAGACGTTGCCCATCTTGTCGGAGATGCTGACGGAGTCGATTTTCAGCCCCTGCACACCGTAGGCCAGCAGGTCCCGGATGGCCTGGGCCTGCCCGTCCTCCAGCATTTTCCCTTCAACCATGGTCACGCTGACGGCGGCGGTGGCTTCCACCACGTTGCCGCTGTCCAATATGTAGGCCCGGTTTTCTCCCGGTGAGATAAAGACGTCGGCGTCCACCACATCGGGGAAATTGCGGATCACGGCCTCCATATCGCTCATCAGATCCTGGAGCTGCGCGTAGCTGCGCTCCTCGTTGGTGGAGAAGCTGCTCAGGTTCTGCATGTAGTAGTTGCCGGTCTGGTTCAGGTTTGCCATCAGGATGCGGGCTTTCAGCGCCGCCTCCTGTCCGGCGGGCACCATGATGGTGTTCCCGTCCTCTACCTTATAATTGGTGACGCCCTGATCGCTCAGGAACGTCAGGATGTTGGACGCCTCCGTATCGCTCACCTGAGTGACCAGCACGGCGTACTCCTGCTTGTTCAGCGTCAAAGCGACGGCGGCGGCCACGATGACGACCACCAAAACAGCGGCAATGGCGATCCATACCTTCCGGGAAACCTTTTTCAGGCGCTCCTTCGTCTTTCCAAGGAACGCCTTCGCCTTTTCCTTCACGTCGTTCAACCGCTGTCACCTCCTTCTCTCCGCCGCGCCGCGGCGTCCTGTAGAACATGTATAGACATGATTCGTGCTGCCCTGGTCCGGTGGGCCGGGCAGCACAGGGGATTTCCCCCGTCCGCCGTTCGCGCTTAGAAGTTCATCCTGGTCAGCTCGGAATAGGCGTCCTGGGCCTTGTTCCGCAGCTGAATCAGAAAGTCAACCGCTATCGCGCTCTTCGTGCCGGCAATCATTGCCATGGCGGGGTTATCCAGCTGGCCGGTGGCCAGCAGATATTGTGCTTCTTTTGCCTCCGCGTCCGTCTCCTTCACATAGTCGATGGCGGAGCGGAAAATAGCGCCAAAACCGCTCTCCTCCTCGCGGGAGGTGGTTTCTTTGGCCCGGCTCTCTCCAGCGGCCGTGACCAGCGGCGTCAGCGGCGTCAGCTTTTCCATAGGCGTCAGCATAGCGGCAGCCTCCTTTTCACTCTCAACGCAAGCTCAAATTACTTTCCAATTTGGAGCCCGTCGGTAATCACGGTTTTCATGGTGTTGAACATGGTCACATTGGAGGAAAACGCCTGGGTAGCGGCCATGGCGTCGGCCATTTCCTTTACCATGTCCACGTTGGGCATTTCCACATATCCGTCGTCGTTGGCGTCCGGGTGCGTGGGGTCGTACACCAGCTTCATGGGGGACGGGTCGTCCACAATCTGGGTCACCCGCACACCGCCGGCGGTCTGCCCGGCAGGCACCATGCCCGTAGAGGCCCGGGCCATGGCCCGGCGGAAGGCGTCCCGGCCGGTCTTGGCCTCAAAGACCACCATTTTCCTCCGGTAGGCCCCCTCGCCGTTTTCCACCCGGGTGGTGGTGGAGTTGGTCACGTTCTCCCCCACAATGTCCAGCCGGAGCTGCTGGGCCGTCATGCCGGAGGCCACAATGTTCATGGAACTTAAAAACGCCATAACTCAAAACACTCCATATCCCTGCCGGGTGTGCCCCGACAGTCCTAGACGGGGCCGAAAATCCGGTCCCGCAATCGTTTACTTTGCCTTTCGGCAGCCTTTGATTTAACAATATGAAGCGAGAAAGCGTTTAGAAGACGCTCCCGCCCCGGGCTTCGCCGCCCGTCTTACTGGCCCCGGATGGCGGAGCGCAGCGTGGTCAGCCCCGAATTGATGGAGCTCATGACATACCGCATCTGATAAGCGGTCCGAATCGCTTCCGACATCTGGGCCGTGACGTTCACGCCGTTGTCATCCATCCGGGTCTGGACCGTCTGCTCCGACACAAGGGAGTCACTCCCCTCCAGCACCTGGCGCATGGCCTTTACCGGCGTGTCCTTCCGGGAGGCCCGGAGCAGCCTGCTTCGCAGGCTTTCCTCGAACGTAACGACCTTTTCCTTGTAGCCCGGGGTCTCCGCGTTGGACACGTTGTCCGCAATGGCGGCCTGCTTGGTCCACAGGTAGCTCAGGGATTTTTCCAGCATCAAAGACGAGTTGCTTGACAGCAGATCCATGTGATTCCACCTTCCAAGTCATATCCCGCGTCCCGTCTCAGGGAAAGCGGTCCGCTCCCGCCCGGCAACTCCGGGCAAGACAAACGCGCGAGTTGTCATCCAAGGCGCGCGTTTTCCGATTTCGTATAAGCGGCCCTCCATTCTATTCACCAACGGAGGCTCTCATGCCCCGGGCCGCGGCCAGTTTCTCCGGCGATTGTTTTTTCTTTGACCCCTTGTGCGATTTGCAACAGATTCTGTTTGCTCCGCCTAATGGGTAACCCTCATTATGAACCATTCTCCCAGAAAAATCAAGTACTTTTTTACCGGGCACAACTTCCATTTTTAACAAATTCTCAACACCACCCTCTCATTTTTCCGCTTTCTCCCAAAATCCCCGCCTCAGTTGGTCTCTCCGCCGCGCCCCTTGACAACTATAACAATCTTTCGCCGCGTTTTTGTCGAATTTTGTAAAAACCGCCGGTCAATTCCCAAAATATAGGAATTGTGAAATATAAAATAATAGTGGAAACAGAATACTCCCCGGCGGTTCGTTCTTGCTATTTCCATTTTCCTGTGGTAAAATCAAGATGCTGTAATATGGATATTTCACGCCCCGGTTTTCAGGGGGCCGCCTTTGACGGGCAGGAGCGTCCGTCCCCCCGCCGGAGAGGAACCAGAGGACAAGGAAGTGATCCCTTTGAGTATGGAACAAAAGCAGAAAATTTTAATCGTAGACGACTCGGAGCTAAACCGGGCCATCCTGGCCGACATGCTGGACGATGAATATGAAATCATCGAGGCGGAAAACGGTCTCCAGGGCGTGGGCCTGCTCCAACAGCGGGGAGCCGAGATCTCCCTGGTCCTGCTGGACATCGTGATGCCCCAGATGGACGGCTTCGGCGTTTTGGATGTCATGGCCCAAAACCAGTGGATCGAGGACATCCCCGTCATCATGATCTCCGCCGAAACCGGGTCCAGCCATATCGAGCGGGCCTATGAGCTGGGCGTCACCGACTTCATCTCCCGGCCCTTCGACGCGCTGATCGTCCACCGCCGGGTGGTCAACACCATCATGCTCTATGCCAAGCAAAAGCGGCTGGCCAACATGGTGGCGGACCAGATTTATGAAAACGAGCAGCGCAGCAGCCTGCTGATTGATATTCTCAGCCACATCGTGGAATTCCGAAACGGCGAAAGCGGCCTCCACGTTCTCAACGTCCGCACGCTGACGGAGCTGATGCTCAATCACCTGGTCCAAAAAACGGACCGCTATCAGCTCTCTGGCTCGGACATCTCCATGATCTGCACCGCGTCGGCCCTCCACGACATCGGAAAAATTTCCATTGACGAAAAAATCCTCAACAAGCCCGGCCGCTTTACCGACGAGGAATTCGCCATCATGAAAACCCATTCCATGGCCGGCGCGGAGATGCTGGAAAACCTCCCCATCCACCAGGACGACCCCTTGGTGAAGGTGGCCTACAACATCTGCCGCTGGCACCACGAGCGCTGGGACGGCCGGGGCTATCCCGACGGGCTCCACGGGGACGACATTCCCATTTCCGCCCAGATCGTGGCCCTGGCGGATGTGTACGACGCGCTGACCTCCAAGCGCTGCTACAAGGACTCCTTTTCCCACGACAAGGCGGTGGAGATGATCCTGGCGGGTCAGTGCGGCGCTTTCAACCCCCTGCTGCTGGACTGCCTGCGGGAGCTGGCCCCGGACCTGCCCACCCTGATGAGCGACAGCAACTCCGTGGCCCAGCGGGACCGGCGGGAGATGCAGAAGGTGGCCCAGGAGATGCGCCGCCACGAGGAGCTCACCGCCTCCGAGCGGACCCTCCAGCTTCTGGAGCACGAGCGGATGAAGTACAGCTTCTTCGCCGACATGAGCAAGGAAATCCAGTTCGAGTTCACCGTCTCCCCGCCTATGATCACCCTCTCCAATTGGGGCGCGGAGCACCTGGGACTGGAGGAAATCATCATGGACCCCTACCACCACCCCGAGGCCCAGAGCGTCATGGAGGACGCGGACTTCCAGCACCTGGCCGACGCCCTGCGCAGTACCAGCCCGGAGCTGCCGGTGGTGACCTATGACTGCAAGCTGAACTACAAGGGCGCCTGGCGCTGGACGCAGATCGTGGCGCGGGCCACCTGGTCCAGCGACGAGCCCCCCCGCTATACCGGCGCCATTGGTAAGGCCATCGACATCCACGACTCCCGGATGAAGCTCAACGCCCTGGAGCGCATGGCCTCCCACGACGCCCTCACCGGCCTTTTGAACCACGCCTACGCCAAAAAGCGCATTCTGGAGCGGATTGAGACCCGGCCCACCGCGTCCTACGCTCTGGTCATCTTTGACCTGGACCACTTCAAGTCCGCCAACGACACCTACGGCCACTCCTTCGGAGATCAGGTCCTGGTCCATCTGGCGGAGAAGCTCCGCCAGTGCATCCGGGGAGGCGACATCGCCGCCCGGGCCGGCGGAGATGAGTTCCTGATCTTCTTGGAATACAAGGACGACATCGAGGTGGTCATCTCCCGCATCTTCCAATCCCTCTGCGGGCAGTTCGAGCAGTTCCCCATCTCCATCAGCATGGGCGTAGCCCTGACGGCCACGGTCCCCGGCGGCTATGACGCCCTGTTCCACGCGGCGGACGCGGCCCTCTACACCGTCAAGCGGGGCGGACGGGGCCAATACCGCTTTTACAACGAAACCATGCGCGAGACCCTTTCCGTCATCTCCCCCATTGAGGACGGCGAGGCCCCGCAGGAGGACGCTTAAAGACAAAGGAGGAGCCCCCTATGACTTTACAGGAGTGCTACGCCGCCATGGGCGGCAATTACGACGATGCCCTCGGCCGCCTGCGCAGCGAGCGGCTGGTTCAAAAATTTGTGCTGAAATTCCTGGCCGACGGAAGCTATGACCTTCTCTGCCGGTCCTTGGATGAGAAGAACTACGAGGAGGCTTTCCGGGCCGCCCACACCATCAAGGGCGTGTGCCAGAATCTGAGCATCGACAAGCTCCAGGCGTCCAGCAGCCGCCTCTGCGAATCCCTGCGGAACGGCTACTCACCAGAGGCCGACGCTCTGGCGGAGGAGGTGCGGACGGATTACGGCCAGACCGTAGCCGCCATTGAGGCCTTCCAGAAAGAGAGCGCGGGATGAAGAAGCTTCTCAACAGCGCCACCCGCTTTCTCACCATCAGTCTGGCGCTGATTCTTCTACTGACGGTGTGTATCTTCTCCTTTCTAGCCTTTTTCATGAGTGGGAAAAGCTCCGAGACCATCAGCGCCGTAGGCACCACCTACATGACCGGCATGGGCGAAAAGGTCACCCAGCACTTCGCCACCACCATCGAGCTGCGCTTGTCCCAGGTGGACTCCCTGGTGGGAAGCATTCCCCCGGACAGCGCCTCCGCTTCCTCCCTGCGGGCGGAGCTGGCCCGAAACGCCAAGGCCCGGGATTTTGTGGCCCTGGCCTACTACTCCCCCACCGGCGAATTCGACATGATTTACGGGGAAAAGCCCGTCCTGGCGGACCCGGACTCCTTCCTTGCCTCCATGAACAACGGGGACAAGAAGGTGGCCGTGGCCTCCATCGCCACAGGACAAAAGGATGTACTTCTGGGCGTCTCCGCCGAGTATCTGATGTCGGACGGGACGCTCTCCACCGCCCTGGTGGCCAGCCTCCCCGCCGATTACATCGCCGACACTCTCTCTTTGTACAGCGAGAATTCCCTGGTCTATTCCCACATCATCCGCCGGGACGGCTCCTTTGTCATCCGCAGCGGAGACGCCTTCCGGGAGAACTACTTCGACCGCATCCAGGCCCTCTTTCAAGAGCAGGGGGGAAATGGGGAGCAGTACATCCGGGAGCTGGAGAGCGCCATGGATAAGGGCGAGGATTACTCCGCCCTCCTCACCTTTGGCAGCGAACGGCGGCACCTCCAGTGCAACAAGCTGCCCTACTCCGAGTGGTATCTGGTCACGGTGCTGCCCTATGGCGAGCTGGACCAGGCCGTCAGCGATCTCAGCCACGCCTGGCTGTATCTGGTCTTTTTGGGCTGCGCCGTGGTGCTGCTGGCCCTGCTTCTGGTGTTCTGGCAGTACTTCCGGCTCCTCCGGGAGCAGATGGCGGAGCTGGAGAAGGCCCGGAAGGAAGCCGTCCACGCCAACAAGGCCAAAAGCGAATTCCTCTCCAACATGTCCCACGACATCCGGACCCCCATGAACGCCATTGTGGGCATGACGGCCATCGCCACAGCAAACATCGACGACAAACAGCAGGTACAAAACTGCCTGAAAAAGATCACCCTCTCCAGCCGCCACCTTCTGGGCCTTATCAACGACGTGCTGGACATGAGCAAAATCGAAAGCGGTAAGCTGACGCTGAACATGGACCAGGTCTCCCTCCGGGAGGTGATGGACAGCATCGTCAGCATCGCCCAGCCCCAGGTCCGCTCCAAGCACCAGCAGTTCGACGTGTTCATCCACGACATCTCCACGGAGAACGTCTGCTGCGACAGCGTGCGGCTGAACCAGGTCCTTTTGAACATCCTGGGCAACGCCCTGAAATTCACCCCTGACGGCGGGCTGATTCAGGTCTCCCTCTACGAGGAGGAATCCCCCCAGGGCGAGGACTACGTGCGGACCCATATCATTGTCAAAGACAACGGCATTGGCATGACCCCGGAAATCAAGGAAAAAATCTTCGAGTCCTTCGTCCGGGAGGACAGCGCCCGGGTCCGCCGGACCGAGGGCTCCGGCCTGGGCATGGCCATCACCAAGTACATTGTAGACACCATGGGCGGCACCATCGACGTGGAAAGCGAACAGGGCAAGGGCAGCGAGTTCCACGTCACCCTGGACCTCCAGCGGGCCGAAACTCTGGAGGAGGAGATGATCCTCCCCGAGTGGAACATCCTGGTGGTGGACGACGACCAGCAGCTTTGCGAAAGCACCACCTCCTCTTTGAAATCCATCGGCGTCAAGGCCGACTGGGCTCTGAACGCGGAGAAGGCCCTGGCCATGCTGGACCAGCGGGCCAAGGCCCGGGACAATTACCACATCATCCTCCTGGACTGGAAGCTCCCGGACATGGACGGCATCACCACCGCCAAGGAGATTCGCAGCCGCTTCGGCGACGAGACCCCCATTATGCTGATCTCCGCCTACGACTGGAGCGAAATCGAGGCGGAGGCCAAGGACGCGGGCATCACCGGCTTCATCTCCAAGCCCCTGTTCCGCTCCACCCTCTTTTACGGGCTCAAGCCCTTCGTCAACTCCGGCGACACCCACGAGGAGCTCCAGGAGGTCAAGTGCGCGGATTTCACCGGCCGCCGGGTGCTCCTGGCGGAGGACAACGACCTAAACTGGGAGATTGCCAACGAGCTCCTCTCCGACCTGGGGATGGAACTGGACTGGGCGGAAAACGGCCGCATCTGCGTGGACAAATTCGAGGCGTCTCCCGTGGGCTTCTACGACGCGGTGCTGATGGACCTGCGCATGCCGGTGATGACGGGCTACGAGGCCACAGAGGCTATCCGCGGCCTGGACAGGCCCGACAAGGATATCCCCATCATCGCCATGACCGCCGACGCCTTCTCCGAGGACATCAAAAAGTGCCTGGACGCGGGAATGAACGCCCACGTGGCCAAGCCCATCGACGTCCGGGAGGTCGCCCGGCTTTTGGAAAAGTTTATCAACGAGCGCCAGTATCGAACCTGAAACAAGGCGGCGGGGAAATCCCCGCCGCCTTACTTCATTCAGCGCCTCCGCTCTCCGCCGTTCCCCCGCTGGAATCCGCGGGCTCCGCCGCCTCTTCACCGGCCTCCGCGTCCTTCCGCTCCTCGTCCTTTAGAACGGACTCCCACTCCTTGGGCTTTTCCTTAGGCGTCCGGCAAACCAGGGCCAGCTTATAGCCGTCCAGGTCGTTCTCCATCAGATACATCTCGTCCTGAGGCGGCACCTTGTCGCCTTTCATAATCCGGGACGCGATTCTCCGGCATCGGTCCATAACCTTCAAGGACTCCGAAAGCGCCTCCAGCTCCCCGTCTCCCCGCCGCTTGGCCTCCAGCAGCTTTTGCCGCTTCTCCATGTCCTGCCGGTCGACCTCCCGCAAGAAGGCCAGCGCCGTCTGGGACCAGGCGGTCTTGTCGCTTCTGGGCTTGGCAAAGGCCGTTTTGGCCTTTGCCTCGGCCGATTTCTTCTCCCCCTGGGACGCGGACCTCATAACCTGTCCGGCACGCCGCCGTCCCTTAACTGTAAGTTCCATGGTTCACCCTCCCATACTCTATTATTTACATACGCGCCCCGCCGGGATCTTGCCCCCTTATGCCGGGCATCCTAGAGCAGTTCCCCAAAACACTGAGAAAAGTTCGGCGGTCCAGAGGCCACATGGCCGCGTTGTCGTCCTTGACGGACGTCGGCCCGTCTGCGTCCTTCGCCTTGCTCTGCGGCCTCTGTCCCCGCCTCCTCTTGAAGAGAGCGGTCAACCGCCCCGCCTTTTGTGGCGCTTTATGTATACCATAACATAGAATTCGGTGGAACACAAGGCCCTTTTCCTTGTGAAAACTTCCACTTCCCTTTCCCCCTGGATTGTGATATCATCAAATTGCCAAAAGAAGTCATACCTTTTTATTTCACAAAGGAGGGCCCCACCATGCACGTTCCGTCCGACATTGAGATCGCCCAGTCCTGCCAGATGCGCCCCATCGGGGAGATTGCCGCCGCCGCCGGGGTGGACCCCCAATACCTGGAACTCTATGGAAACTATAAGGCCAAGGTGGACCCCCGCCTCCTCCGGGAGAGCCGGCGGGGCGACGGGAAGCTGATTCTCGTCACCGCCATCAACCCCACCCCCGCCGGGGAGGGGAAAACCACCACCACCGTGGGCCTGGCCGACGCCCTCCGCCGCCTGGGAAAAAGCGTTCTGGTGGCCCTGCGGGAGCCCTCCCTGGGCCCCGTCTTCGGCGTGAAGGGCGGCGCGGCCGGGGGAGGCTACGCCCAGGTGGTGCCCATGGAGGACATCAACCTCCACTTCACCGGGGATTTTCACGCCATCGGCGCGGCCAACAACCTCTGCGCCGCCATGCTGGACAACCACATCCAGCAGGGGAACGCCCTGGGAATCGACGTGAAAAAAATCACCTGGAAGCGCTGCGTGGACATGAACGACCGGCAGCTGCGCAATATTGTGGACGGCCTGGGGGGCCGGATGCAGGGCGTCCCCCGGGAGGACGGCTTTGACATCACGGTAGCCAGCGAGATTATGGCGGTGCTGTGCCTTTCCAGCGACATTCTGGACCTGAAAGAGCGCCTTGGCCGGATGGTGGTGGCCTACACCTACGACGGCAAGCCCGTCACCGCCCACGACCTGAAAGCCGAGGGGGCCATGGCGGCCCTCTTAAAGGACGCCCTCAAGCCCAACCTGGTCCAGACTCTGGAGGGCACCCCCGCCTTTATCCACGGCGGGCCCTTCGCCAACATCGCCCACGGCTGCAACTCCGTCATGGCCACGCGGCTGGCCATGCGCCTGGCGGACTACGCCGTCACCGAGGCGGGCTTTGGCGCGGACCTGGGGGCGGAGAAGTTCCTGGACATCAAGTGCCGCCTGGCGGGCCTCAAGCCCTCCGCCGTCGTTGTGGTCGCCACGGTCCGGGCGCTGAAAAACCACGGCGGCGTTCCCAAGGCCGAGCTGAACGCCGAGAACCTGGAGGCCCTGGAGAAGGGGCTTCCCAATCTGCTCCAGCACGTGGACAACATTAAGAATGTCTACGGCCTGCCCTGTGTCGTGGCTATTAACGCCTTTCCCACCGACACCGCCGCGGAACTGAAGCTGGTGGAGGACAAATGCCGGGCCCTGGGCGTGAACGCGGCCCTCAGCGAGGTCTGGGCCAAGGGCGGCGAGGGCGGCACGCTTCTTGCCGAAGAGGTCCTGCGCCTCTGCGATGGGCCCAATGACTTCCGGTTTGCCTATGATACCGAGGACACGATTGAAAACAAAATCAACGCCATCGCCCAAAAGGTCTACCGCGCCGACGGGGCCGTCCTGACCCCCGCCGCCAAGAAGCAGCTCGCGGAGCTGGAGGCTCTGGGCTTCGGCAAGCTCCCTGTCTGCATGGCGAAAACCCAGTACAGCTTTTCCGACGACCCGGCCCTGCTGGGGGCTCCCAAGGGCTTCACCATTACGGTGCGGAACCTGAAGGTAAGCGCCGGGGCGGGCTTCCTGGTGGCCCTGACCGGGGACATCATGACCATGCCGGGCCTGCCCAAGGTCCCCGCCGCCGAGAAGATCGACGTGGACGAGAACGGCAAGATCACGGGGCTGTTCTAAGTTGCTTTGGAAATGCTCATATAGAAGGAGAATGGCCTGAGCAGGGGCTCAGGCCCCACAACCAAGTCCCTGCTCCTCTTGGAGCGGAAGCATTGCGGGCCTTTGAAAGGAGTAGAACCTTGCATTACCTTGCCCCCAAGGAATTTTTGGGGCGCTACGCCGCCGGAGGGACGGCCAAGACGCAAAAGAGCGCCGGGAAGCTCCTGGCCCTCTCCCTGCTGGCCGGGGCCCTCATCGCCCTGGGCTGCGCCGCCACCAACACCGCCGTCCATGGGCTGGAAAACGTGGGCCTGGCCCGGACGGTCTCCGGTCTCCTCTTCCCCTTCGGCCTGTGCATGGTCATCGTCACCGGGGCGGAGCTCTTCACCGGGAACAGCCTGCTGGTTCTCTCCCTGCTGGAGAGAAAATGCACCCTCTCCGGGCTTTTGCGGAGCTGGGCCCTGGTCTACTTGGGGAACTTCCTGGGGGCCCTTCTGGTGGCGGCGGGCTGCGTGTGGTTCGGGCAGCTGAACTACTCCGCCGGAGGGCTGGCGGTCTACACCGTCCGCCTTGCCGCCGGGAAGTGCGCCCTGCCGTTTCTAAGCGGCTTTGGGCTGGGGATTTTCTGTAATGTCCTGGTGTGCCTGGGGGTGCTGCTGGCCCTCTCCGCCCAAGACGCGGCGGGACGGCTCATGGGAGCCTTTCTCCCGGTGTGCTACTTCGTCCTCTGCGGCTTTGAGCACTGCGTGGCGAATATGTACTACATCGCCGCCGGACTGCTGGCGGCGCGGAATCCCCAGTACCTCCAGCTGGCCCAGGAGGCCGGGGTGGATCTTTCCGCCCTGACCGTTCCCCATTTCCTTCTGGGAAACCTCCTCCCCGTCACCCTGGGGAATATCCTGGGAGGCGCGGGACTGGCGGTCCTGCTCTGGTACGCGCATTTGAAGAAGGACTGAACAAACACCGAGCCGGGAGGCGACGCCTCCCGGCCCGGTTCGTTTAGCTGTAGGAAGAGGACGCGCCCCCGTCCAGCTCCACCTCGGCAATGACGTTTCCCGCCAGGTCCACGCCTGTGACCGTGGTCCTGAGGTTTGATGCGTACTCCCTAAAATCCGCCGGGCGGGTTTTCAACAGGAAGTAATACCTCCCATCCTTCTCCATCAGGTCCTCCCGCTCAAGGCCCCAGGAAAAAGCGTTTCGCCGGACGGCCTTGAAGCCGGCCCAGTCCTCATACCAGACCTGAACCGTCAGGAGGTCGATTCTTGGATCGTCCACCCGGCCGAAGACATAGACGAGGGAGTCCCGGCCCTGGCGGCTCATGGCCCACCAGCCGCCGTGAATAGGGGCCTCCTCCGTGCAGTCCAGCGGCACGCCGAAGTTATTCATCCAGCCCAAATAGGTCAGCCGCGCCCCGCTGAGCATGGTGACATTCTCATTTTCCGTCAGATAGACCAGGCCGGTCTTGTAAATCTCCGGGGTCCACTCCCGGCAGACCACGGCGGTCCACCCGGTGCCCTGCCGCTCCTCGACGTGCCGGATGGCCTGGATGGGGAACAAGAGGCCAATCAAAAAAATCCGGTTTGCCAAAAGCACCGCCGCCGCCGCGATCAGGACCCGGCGGAGGGTCCTCCTTCTCCGGGAGAGCATGTTTGTTTTCTTCATGCCGTCTCCTCCCCTCCCGGCAGGGGGATCTCCAGCCGGACGGTCTCCCCGATGGCCCGGTACTCCCAGACCACGTGAGTGTCCTCCGGCTCCACCGGGGTCCAGCGGACGGCGCACACCGCCCCGTAGTTCCCGCTGCCCCCGCTGCTGTGCCCCGTGTCACCCCGCTGGTTCCACAAGTCGCTCCTGGCGTTTATGCTGTCCACCACGATGCCAAAAGGCCAGCGGTCATACATGCAGGCCCGCACCATGGCCGCCCGCTGGCCGTCCTTCTCCCCCACGGACACCCGGTATATCCTCAGCACGTCGTTCCCCACGTCCGCCCGGATGTCCAGGTCCTCCGCGGCTTCCACGCTCTCCAGCTCACCGATGGAGGTACCTGTAGGCGGGCTGATCCTGACTGTCAGGCTGTCCCAGGCAACGCTCAGCATCCCAACCCCCAGCACCGCCTGGATACATACCACCACCGTCAGCAGCACCGCCGCCCGGCCAACCCACAGCCATCCCCCTCCCCGGTACTGCCTGGCCATTTTCCGGCCGATCTCCGCCGGGTCGCCCATGGCCTCCAGGCACCGGGATTCCGCCAATTCCTTATCCCAGTCCATGTCCAGCATGACCTCCATCCGGTCCTCGATATGCTCCTCCAGCTCCCGGCGGACATTCTCCCGCTCCTCCGCCGTCAGCCGCCCCAGGGGCGAGAGCACCTGGCCCAAAAACTCCTGCCGGGTCATACGGCCTCCGCGCCGCCCCGCAGCACGTCGTTCACCGCCCCGGAATACCGCCTCCAGGCGGCCTCCTCCTCCCGGAGGGCCCCCTGGCCCTTCCGGGTGAGGTGGTAGTATTTCCGTTCCCGGCCTGTGGGGGCCTGCTTCCGGTAGGCCTCCACAAAGCCCTCCTGCTCCAGCCCGTGGAGTACCGGATACAGCGTCCCCTCCTTCATGTCGAAGGTGTGGTTGGACCGCCGGGCCAGCTCCACGATCATCTGATAGCCGTACATATCCTCTCCCGCCAGCAGGGACAGCGCCAGCAGCCTGGTATGCTCAATGGCCTGTTTCTTCATCGGGTCCGCCTCCTGATACCTAGAATTTCTATGCTTATTATACATAGTATTTCTAGGTATGTCAAGCCCCTGGAAAAAACTCTGTCCATCTTTTGAAATCTGTGCTATAATCTCCCCATGAACGAAAACGCTATGACATTATCGCGGCTCCCGCCGCCGCTGCTGGCCTGGTACCGGGCCAACGCCCGGGACCTTCCCTGGCGGAAAACCCGGGACCCCTACCGCATCTGGGTCTCGGAAATCATGCTCCAGCAGACCCGGGTGGCGGCGGTGCTGGGCTACTACGCCCGGTTTTTGGAGGCCTTCCCCACGGTGGAGGCCCTGGCCTCCGCGCCGGAGGAGCACCTGATGAAGCTCTGGGAGGGCCTGGGCTACTACAGCCGGGCCCGGAACCTTCAAAAGGCCGCCAAGCTGGCGGTGGACCGGGGGGGCTTCCCCGATACCTATGAAGAACTCCTGACCCTCCCCGGCATAGGGGACTACACCGCCGCCGCCATCGCCTCCGCCTCCTTCGCCCGGCGGGAGGCCGCGGTGGACGGCAACGTCCTCCGGGTTGTCACCCGCCTGACGGATGACCGCAGCGACGTTGCCCTCCCCCAGACGAAAAAAGCCATCCGCTCTCAGGTCCAGAATATTTTCCCGGAAGCCGAGGCGGACATCCGCATCTTCAACCAGTCCCTCATGGAGCTGGGGGCCGTCGTCTGCGTGCCGAACGGCCCGCCGAAATGCCTTCTCTGCCCCGTCCGGGACCTCTGCCTGGGCCGGGCCCGGGGCACGGCGGAGAGCCTGCCGGTAAAGGCCCCGAAAAAGTCCCGCCGGGTGGAGGACAAGACGGTGTTCCTCCTCCTCCGGGAGGGCCGTGCGGCCCTGCGGAAGCGCCCGGCCTCCGGCCTGCTGGCGGGGCTGTGGGAGTTTCCCAACGTGGAAAGCGCCCTGGACGAGCCCGCCGCCGCGGTCGCGGTCCGGGCCTGGGGCCTGGAGCCGCTCGCCTGGAAACGCCGCCTGACGGCGAAGCACATTTTCAGCCACGTGGAATGGCACATGACCGGCTACGCCCTGGAGGTCTCCGGGGAAGGGCCGGAGGATTTCACCTGGGTGGATACCCTGGAGCGTCACGCCGTCCCCTCGGCCTTCTCCCGCTTCACGGAGGAGGTCCGGCGGGATCTGGAGGAATAGGAGGAACCGTATGCCATTCTGGAAGCAGAGCGAGGACCCCTGGGACCAAAAACCGGACAAGCCCCGCCGGGAGCCCAAGGAGCCGCAAGCGAATCCCCTTGACAGCCTGAAGGCATGGAACGAGGAGCGCAAGGCCAAGGCGAAGGAAAAAGAAGAGGCCAGGCGCCTCCCGCCGGAGCCCTGCCCCTGGTGCGGGAAGGACATGGAGCAGGGCTTTCTCCTCGGCGGGCGGGACGGCGTCCGCTGGTATCCCGGCATATACAAAACAGATCCCCTGCGGGGCCTGGACAGCACCGGCAAAATTGATGTGCTGGACGAGGGCGGCCTGTGGCACGGCCTCTATAAAACCACCTGGCTCTGCCGGGACTGCAAAAAAGCGGTCTTTAACATGCCGGACCCGCCGGAGGACTACAACCCCTTCGCCGCCCCGGCGGAAACGGAAGAAACGAAAGAGGAGGAAGAGAGCGAGGAATAATCTGCCGAATTCCATCGCTTTTTGTATATTTATGGCACAATTATACTTTAAGTATGGGGCCATGGGCTCCAGCAAGTCCGCCAACGCCCTGATGGCCCGCTTCAACTACGAGGAGCGGGGCCAGAAGGCCCTGATGGTCAAGCCCCGGCTGGACGCCCGGGACGGGGAGCACATGGTCTATTCCCGCATTGGGCTGAAATACCCCTGCGTGTACTTTGACGAGATGCAAGCACTTACCATCATGGAGCTCCAGCAAAACGCCTGCATCATCGTGGACGAGGCCCAGTTCCTCACCCGGGAGGAGGTCATGTACCTGGTCTATCTGGTAGACGACCTGGACATCCCCGTCATGTGCTACGGCCTCCGGGCGGACTTCAAAGGGGACCTGTTCCCCGGCAGCTACGCGCTGCTGGTCATGGCGGATAAGATCGAGGAGGTCAAAACCATCTGCTGGTGCGGCAAAAAAGCCACCTTCAACGCCCGCTTCGACAAGGACGGCAAGGTTCTGAAAGAGGGAGAGCAGGTGGTCCTGGGGGCCAACGATAAGTACATCGGCCTCTGCCGCCGCCATTGGATGGAAGGCAATTTGGGCCCGGACTTTGACGTGGAGGCCCTATGACCTGCGCCCTCTGCCCTCGAAGCTGCCAGGCGGAGCGAACGCCGGACCGCCCCGGCGGCGTGTGCGGCCAGCCCTCGTCCCCCGTCGTCGCCCGGGCCATGCTCCACCAATGGGAGGAGCCCTGCCTGGTGGGGGAGCGCGGGGCGGGCGCCGTCTTTTTCTCCGGCTGCAATCTCCGCTGCGCCTACTGCCAAAATAAGTCCATCTCCCAGGGCGGCGTGGGGAAGCCCGTTTCCGTCTCCCGCCTCCGGGAAATCTTCCGGGAGCTCATCGCCCAGGGGGCGGCCTGCCTGGACCTGGTGACCCCCACCCACTTCGCCCCCGCCATTTTAGAGGCCCTGGGGGACGAGCCCTGGCCCGTCCCGGTGGTGTGGAACTGCGGGGGCTATGAAAGCGTCCCCACCCTGCGGTCCCTGGCGGGAAAGATCCAGGTCTACCTGCCGGACCTGAAATATGCCCTCCCCGGCCCCGCCGGGAGATACTCCGCCGCCCCCGACTATTTTGCCCACGCCGCCCCGGCCATTTTGGAGATGTTCCGCCAGACGGGGCCTTACCGCATGGAAAACGGCGCGCTCAAATCCGGCGTGCTGATCCGCCACCTGCTGCTCCCTGGGGAGCTGGAGAATACCCGCCGCTGCATCGACTGGGTGTCGGAAGCCTTCCGCCCCGGGGAGGTGCTTTTCTCCCTCATGAGCCAGTACACCCCCCAGCCCGGGGCCTCCGGGAATCTCAGCCGCCATGTGACGAGGGCGGAGTACCGGGCGGCGGCGGAATACATGGAAAACTGCGGCATCGCGGACGGCTACACCCAGGAGCGCACCTCCGCCAGGGAGGAGTACACCCCGGATTTTGACCTGTCGGGAATATAAAACAAAAAGTCCCGTGAGCATTGCTCACGGGACTTTTATGTATCCCTTATGAATTACTCCTCGGGGACGATGGCGCCGTTGGGGCAGGTGTCGCTGCAAGAACCGCAGTCCAGGCAGGCGGCAGCGTCGATGACGTAGGAATCATCGCCCTGGCTGATGGCGCCGGCGGGGCAGGCGTCCGAGCAGGCGCCGCAGCTCACACAGGCAGAAGTGATCTTATAGGCCATGGGTTGCACCTCCATTAGAATTGTATTCCCATTGTAGCATACTCTCGAAAAAAAGCAAGAGCTTTGTGAAACCCCTGACGGAAAAATTTTACTTCCCCCGTTCACACTTTGTTTTCACAAACGTCAAAGAACGTCAAAGATTTCCTCTTGACATTTCTCCGGCAGATGGTATACTAACATCATCCAAAACATCAAAGATAGTCAAAGTCAAACAAGGAGGCGTACCCATGGGGATTTCCGATTTAATTGCCGGCTTCCTTCAAGAATGTTTGGACGAGACGGGAGACGGCGTGCTGGAGGTCCAGCGGGGCGAGCTGGCCCAGCGGTTCAACTGCGTGCCCAGTCAGATCAACTACGTCATGTCCACCCGCTTCTCCCCCGAGCGGGGCTATATCGTGGAGAGCCGCCGGGGCGGCAACGGGTATATCCGCATCACCCGGGTCCAGGTGGACCGGGAGACCCTTTTGATGCACGTCATCAACTCCCTGGGGGAGCGGGTGGACCTGCCCTCCGCCCGGGCCATCCTGGGGAACCTGGCGGAGGCCGGGGCCCTGCCGGAGGGCCTGGCCCGGACGCTGCTGGCCGCCGTGGGAGACAAGGCCCTGGGGGCCGTCCCCCGGGACCTCCGGGACCAGGTCCGGGCGGACGTTTTGAAAAACGTCCTGATTCTCCAGGTCTAGCGGGGCATACGCCGGAGCGGCCCCACCTTTCCATCCGTCACCAAAACATTTTCCGTATACAGGAGGTTTTTATTATGAAATGCGAAAATTGTGGCAAGAATGAAGTCACCTTTGTTTACCAGAGCAACGTCAACGGCCAGGTTACCGAGAAGCACCTGTGCGCCGAATGCGCCGAACGGCTGGGCTACACCCAGCGCCTGGCCGCCCAGAGCCAGCGGATGATGCGGGGCCTCTTCGGCGGCGGCCTGTTCGACGACTTCTTCACCCCCGTCCCCTCCCTGCTGAGCCGGATGAACCGTATGCTGGAGGACCCCTTTGACGACTTCTTCGCCGACATGCCCGCCCTGGGTGCCCCGGCGGAGGCGAAGCCGGAGGCCCCCAAGGCCCAGGAGACCCTGCTGGAGCAGGAGGAGCAAAACGAGATCTCCAAAAAGCGGCAGCTCAACGCCCTGCGGATGGAGATGCAAAAGGCCGTCCAGGAGGAGAACTTCGAGCGGGCGGCGGAGCTCCGGGACCAGATTCACAGCCTGGAACAGAACTGAACCACCCGACTGCACGAAAGGAAGTGTCTTGCACATGAATGAGAAAAAATTCAGCCCCGGCGCGGAGGAGTCCCTCCGCCTCAGCCAGGAGGCCGCGGGAGAGCTGGGCCACGGCTACGTCGGCACGGAGCACCTGCTCCTAGGGCTCATCCGGGAGGACCAGGGCACCGCCCACGACGTCCTCCTGGAATCCGGGCTCACCGACGACATGATCGTCCAAATCATCAAGCGCAGCGTGGGAGCGGGCCTCCCCGGCGGGAACCCCGCCCAGGGCCTGACCCCCCGGGCCCGCCGGGTGGTGGAGATTGCCGTGGAGGACGCCGTCCGGGGCGGCAGCCTCTATGTGGGCACGGAGCACCTGCTGGCGGGTCTCCTCCGGGAGGGGAACAACATGGCGGTCCGCATTCTCCGCACCGCGGGGGTGGACGCCCGGCCCCTCTACGCCGCCCTGATGCAGAAGCTGAACCAGCGGCCCCAGAGCCGCCAGCCCGCCGCCCCCCGGGACGACCGGGGCCCCTCCTCCGGCGGCGGGGCCGGCGGGAGCGGGGGGAAGACCCTCCGGGAGTTCACCCGGGACCTGACCGCCGACGCCCGCGGCGGCAAGCTGGACCCGGTGGTAGGCCGGGATGACGAAATCCAGCGGGTGATCCAGATTCTCTCCCGCCGGACCAAGAACAACCCCTGCCTCATCGGTGAGCCCGGCGTGGGCAAAACCGCCATCGCCGAGGGCCTGGCCCGGAAAATTGTGCTGGGGGACGTACCCGAGGACTTGCTGGATAAGCGCATTCTCTCCCTGGACCTCTCCGGCATGGTGGCGGGGACCAAGTACCGGGGCGAGTTTGAGGAGCGCATCAAAAAGGCTCTGGACGAGGTGAAGAAGTCCGGGGACGTGATCCTCTTCATCGACGAGCTCCATACCATCGTGGGGGCGGGCTCCGCCGAGGGGGCCGTGGACGCGGCCAACATCATCAAGCCCGCCCTGGGCCGGGGAGAAATCCGGGTCATTGGGGCCACCACCCTGAACGAGTACCGGAAGTATATCGAGAAGGACGCCGCCCTGGAGCGCCGCTTCCAGCCCGTCCAGGTGGGCGAGCCCAGCCAGGAGGCCAGCCTGGAGATCTTAAAGGGCCTCCGGGAGAAGTACGAGCAGCACCACAAGCTCCAGCTCACCGACGAGGCCCTGGAGGCCGCCGTCTCCCTCTCCGCCCGGTATATCTCCGACCGCTTCCTGCCTGACAAGGCCATCGACCTGATGGACGAGGCCGCGTCCCGGGTCCGCATGGAGGAGGAGGAAATTTCCCCGGAGCTGAAATCCCTGGAGGAGAAAATCGCCGCCCTGGCCAAGGACAAGGAGGCCGCCATCCAGCGCCAGGACTATGAGACCGCCGCCCAGCTCCGGGACATTGAGAGCAACTACCGGGATCAGGTGGAGCAGGAGCGGGAGAAGCGGCGCTCCAGCCCCCGGCAGCACCGCCCCGTCACGGCGGAGGACATCGCCGCCGTGGTGGCGGGCTGGACGGGCATCCCCGTCACCCGCCTGACGGAGGACGAGGGCAGCCGCCTTCTTCGGATGGAGGAGATCCTCCACAAGCGGGTGGTGGGCCAGGACGAGGCCGTCCAGGCCGTGGCCCGGGCCATCCGCCGGGGCCGGGTGGGGCTGAAGGACCCCAAGCGCCCCACAGGCTCCTTCCTGTTCCTGGGCCCCACGGGCGTGGGCAAGACGGAGCTGTGCAAATCCCTGGCGGAGGCCATGTTCGGCGACGAGAGCGCCATCATCCGCATCGACATGTCGGAGTATATGGAGCGCCACACCGTCTCCCGCCTCATCGGCTCCCCCCCGGGCTACGTTGGCCATGAGGAGGGCGGCCAGCTCACCGAGCGGGTCCGCCGGAAGCCCTATTCCGTGGTCCTCTTCGACGAGATTGAGAAGGCCCACGAGGACGTGTGGAACATCCTCCTCCAGATCCTGGACGACGGCCGCATCACCGACTCCCAGGGCCGGACGGTGGACTTTAAAAACGCCGTCATCGTCATGACCAGCAACATCGGGGCCAAGAGCCTCACCACCGCCGGGACCCGCCTGGGCTTCAACCACGAGGAGACCCCCGCCGATGACGCGGAGAAGAAGTTCCTCCAGGCCAAGGAGACCGTCATGGCGGAGCTCCGCCAGACCTTCCGGCCGGAGTTTTTGAACCGCATCGACGACATCATCGTCTTTCGCGCCCTGACGGAGGCGGACATCCACGAGGTGGCCCGCCGGATGCTGGACACCGTGTCCGCCCGGATGGAGTCCATGGGCCTGCACCTCAGCGCCTCCGACGAGGCGGTGGCGGAGCTGGTCCGGGAGGGCTACGACCCGAAATACGGCGCCCGGCCCCTGCGCCGCTGCATCCAGAGCAAGGTGGAGGACGCCGTGGCGGAGCGGATGCTGGACGGCACCCTCAAGGAGGGGGACACCGCCGCCCTCACCGTGGAGGACAGCCGTCTGCTGGTGACCAAGGAAGAGCTTCCCGCCTGAGAAAACACGAAGGCCCCGCCGTTCCGGCGGGGCCTTGCGCTGTCCTCAATACTTTTTCACAAACCGGGAGATCAGCGCCCGGCAGGTCACCATGCGGATGCAGGCGTAGAAGGCCTCCGCCTCCGCCGTGCCCTGTCCCACCGTGGTGGCGTTCTGGGCATCCTCCTCCGTCTCCCAGAGGACAAAGTCCGTCCAGGTCTCGTCCTGTACATAGTGCTCCCAGGAGAGAAAGCCCTTGGCCTTGGAAATCACCGCGTCGTGGAGCGCCTGGGTCCGCTCCATGAACGCCTCCGGGGTCACGGTCTTTTTAAGCTTGTAGGAAAAAATCCATGCCGTTTTCGCCATATGTACCTCCTTTGGTCAATCAATCACTAGCCCAATGAAACGCCCCGCTCTTCCGCCAGACCTTGATATCTTTGCTTGAAGAGATTTCCCTGTTTGTTGAACTCATCTAAGCACTTCTCCTGGTTATCGTTCCAAGTTTGATCCTGGTTATCAATCGCGGAGATCGTAGAGGTTACGCTATCCAAAAGCAGCTTGGCCCCATCTTGATAGATTTTGTGAAGTTCCGCAATCTCCGGATCGTCGGAGCTGATTGCCGAGGTTTTCTCAACCAACTGCTGGCAAAGTGAAAGCGTGCGCCCGGTAAATTCAGCGTATACAGCGGCGTCGTCCGTATAATTCTCTTCGACGACGCTGTTGTGGCTTGCCAGCACCTCGGTTTCCAGGTCGGCGATTTTGGCCATCTCCCGGATATACGCCTCCAGCGCCTCCCGTTTCGCCTCATCGTCCGAGGACGCGTCACTGCCGGAGCCGCCCCGCGCCGGTACCCCGCCGCTCGAGGTGCTTTGCGCCGCTGCCCCACCAGTGCCGATCTGGACATTCTTCTGGAGCAGGTAATAGCCCGCCACGCCCCACAGCATCGCGTCAATGATGCCCACCAGAATTAAAAGCACCGTCAAAAACACCAGCAGCGGACTGCTCTTTTGCTTCGTATCGGGGGTCGCCGGAGGCGCCGACAACGCCGCCGTCAGAACTGCTTCCGGGACCGTCGCCGGAGGGGCCGCCGGGGCCGCCTGTTCGGGCTCCGCCTCAGCGGGAACCGCCTCTACGGAATTCGTCATTTCCTCAGCCATAAAAGGTTCTCCCCTCTTCGCCCAACGCGGGCGTCTGTCTTTTCGATCATCTCCGGAAGCCCTCGCCTCCGCGGTCTGGCAAGGAGCCTGTCCCGGCGCGGGCCTTCCCAGACCTGATTTCCGGTATCATCATATCATAAAATCCCCCCTCTTTCAAGAGCCTTTCCAAGGCCGGCGCGCCCCTTTCCGCAATTCCCCAGGAGGCGGGACGCGCAGAGGGCGGGCGCTGCCCCGGCCCCTACGGCCGGACAGCGCCGAACGGGGCACGCCCTCAAACGCCGCCCTTGCCTTTTCCCGCAAAAGCGTGTAAACTGTCAGGGAATCCATTTCCCCCAAAGGAGGCCCCCTTATGCCCTTTACCGCCCTTTCCGCCCTGCTGGGTCTGGCCCTGCTGGCCCTGGACCAGTGGGTCAAGCGCTATATCGCCCTCACCCTTCCCCTGGGGGAGTCCCGTCCCCTCCTGCCGGGCTTTGTGGAGCTGAAAACCATCCACAATTACGGCGCGGCCTGGTCCAGCTTCTCCGGTATGCGGTGGCTGCTGGTGGTCGCCACCAGCTGCATCGTCCTGGCCCTGCTGGCCCTGCTGGTCCGGCGGATGGTCCGGCATCCCCTGGGGGTACTGGCCTGCTGTCTCATCGTCTCCGGCGGCCTGGGAAACATCCTGGACCGGGTGCGCCTGGGCTATGTGGTGGACATGTTCAACTTTCAGTTTATCGACTATCCCGTCTTTAACGTGGCGGACATGTGCATTGTCTCCGGCTGTATCCTGGGGCTGATTTACTACCAGTGGTTCTATGAAAAATACGACAAGAGGGGGAAGTCCGATGGAAACGCTGACGCTCCGTCCAAAGGAGACTGACGCCGGGAAGCGGGTGGACGCCTGGCTGGCGGGCCAGATCGAGGGTCTCACCCGCTCCGCCGCCCAGCGCCTTTTGGAGGAGGGCCAGGTCCTCCGGGAGGGGAAGCCCCTGGCGAAAAACGGCAGGCTCACTGGGGCGGAGACCCTGACGGTCTCCCTGCCGGACCCGGAGCCCATCGACGCCCAGCCCCAGAACATCCCCCTGGACGTGGTGTTTGAGGACGCCGACGTCATCGTGGTGAACAAGCCCAAGGGGCTGGTGGTCCACCCCGCCCCGGGCCACCCCGACGGGACGCTGGTCAACGCCCTGCTGTACCACTGCGGCGGCGGCCTCTCTGGCATAGGCGGGGCCCTGCGCCCCGGCATCGTCCACCGCATCGACCGGGACACCTCCGGCCTGATCATCGCCGCCAAGAACGATTTCGCCCACCAGGCCCTGGCCGCCCAGCTCCAGGACCACAGCCTCTCCCGGACTTACCAGTGCGTGGCCGTGGGAGGCTTCCGGGAGGACGCGGGAACGGTGGACGCCCCCATCGGGCGGCACCCGGTGGAGCGGAAGCGGATGGCCGTGGTTCCCAGTGGCCGCCCCGCCGTCACCCACTGGGAGGTGCTGGATCGTTTCCCCGGCTTTACCCACCTCCGCTGCCGCCTGGAGACCGGGCGGACCCACCAGATTCGGGTCCACCTGGCCCACCTGGGCCATCCCATTCTGGGGGACACGGTATATGGGGCGAAAAAACCCGTCCCCGGACTCCAGGGCCAGTGCCTCCACGCCGTGGGGCTGCGCTTTCTCCATCCCCGCACCGGGGAGTTGGTGGAGCTGAGCTGCCCCCTGCCGGAGGCATTCCAGCTTCAATTGGACAAGCTGTCCCGGCGGAGCGGAGTTTTTTGATGGAGGACGCCTGGACGCCTGGATGTCATGGATTCACGGTTTCCGACTCAGCCCCGCGGCCGGGGCGTTCATGACGGCGCCGCCCTCCGCCATGGAGATCATCACCCAGGCGGAAGCCCTGCCGCTTGCCTGGAACCTTCCCCTCGCGCGGGTAGAAAACCCGGAGCTTTTAAGCGATTTTCCGGCAGATTCCTCCTGACAACGCCGGGGCAAATCGGGGCTTTTGGCGTTGCTGGGAAAAAAGGAAAAAAAGATAGAAAAATTTTAAAAAGCTCTTGACAAAACCGAAATCTTTTCGTATACTAGGCAATGCCGTTTGACGTGGACGGTGACTTGGGAGCATAGCTCAGCTGGTTAGAGCATCTGCCTTACAAGCAGGGGGTCACTGGTTCGAGTCCAGTTGTTCCCACCAGGGTTTTCTCTTGAGCCCCTTTCCACGCGAGGTTACGGCCCGGTAGTTCAGTTGGTTAGAACGCTAGCCTGTCACGCTAGAGGTCGACGGTTCGAGCCCGTTCCGGGTCGCCACTTGCCCAGATAGCTCAGTTGGTAGAGCAGTGGACTGAAAATCCACGTGTCGCTGGTTCGATTCCGGCTCTGGGCACCAGCGGGCGTCACGCAGACGCCCCTTATGCGGGCATAGCTCATCTGGTAGAGCGCCACCTTGCCAAGGTGGAGGTAGCGAGTTCGAGCCTCGTTGCCCGCTCCAGCTCAGAAATTCCCACCACCGTTTTGTTTTCGGCTCTGCCGAAAACTACACTCTGGTGGGAATTTCCTCGCTTTCAGCCGCGATTCGCTCCGCTGGATTCACGGCTGATTTTTACGGGGGACCGTTTTACGGTAAGCCGTTGTACCTTTTATGCCCGGCGAAAAATTTTTGAATTTTTTTCAAAAAGGGGTGGACTTTTTCAGAAAGTTCGCATATAATACACTATAGATGGTGACATAGCCAAGTGGTAAGGCAAGGGTCTGCAAAACCCTGATTCCCCGGTTCAAATCCGGGTGTCACCTCCAAAACAAAACGACGGGCTTTGCCCGTCGTTTTGTTTTAGAAACGCCGCTCTTTCTTCAACACTTTATTCTTTCCGGACATAGTCCGGTTCCCCATTCAACAGCTTGAGCATGCCCACAACTCTGAAGGCGTGTGTCTGGAACCAGCTCTGATATTTGTACCACACATATGGTTGATTCAGCGATTTGCTGTACCAGTCCCATTCATATCGCTTCATATATACAACGTCCCTGACGTTGGTCGCTCCCGAGTAGAGGCACATTTTGTTATATGGAAGCCGCTCAAACACCGACAGGTATTCTTCCCTTCTGGGCTCCCTGCCGTCAATCACCGCTTTTACAAAAACTCGATTTTTGTTACCCCTCCCCCTCCGCTTATTTCATGTTTCCTCTGCCACCCGCAACATTTCCCTCTCCTTTGGCTATCCTTTGAGAGAAATACTCCATGTCCAAGAGGCGATCGCACCATTCAAATACCGCCTTGCCATTTTTGTCTTTACTAGTACTTGATACCCCCCCCGCAAAAATTCGACAGTCTTTTACCATTTCAGGGTCTTGCGACTGATTTCCCATCGCAATGGTCAGTAAATCACTTTGATCCACCATAAACTCTGGTGAGTACGCGCCATCTTCATAGCTTTGTATGAAATTCACCGTCCACTTGCCATCTTCATTTTCATGAATATAGGCAACCACCCGCCCCTCAAACTTGTTGGTAATTTGAGCCATTTCGGCAGTTGGCGCAAAAAGCCCCTGCTCTATGTATCCCCTCATTTCCTCGGAAACACCTCCAATTTCAGCCCGAGCATCCTCTGACGCCACTGAAGTAAGAGGGGTTACAATCTTTGTTAAAGCCTGCTCCGAAATCGAAGCGGCGCTCTGTTCCTGTACCACATCAGGCAAACTGTTGTTATCCATCCTGTTGCCCCCCCCTTTCTGGATACCGCTATTGACGTGCGAGATGTGATACTGTACGGGTCTGAATCCCCAAAATTGGGGAGTTTGTAGGGGCCAAACAGGTTGTAGCTGCCAACCGCTCCATTCTGGTAAATATTTCAGCCTTTTTACGCTTCCCCCAAAGGAGCGTCCAACAACAACTTGCCAGACGCTCTCCATTCATTATTTTGATTTCCTACCCTTCTTTGCTCGATTTAATCCGAACATATTATTCAGCATTAGGGTAGCGGCTACCCCGCAAGGGACGGTTCCGCCAGTCCTCGATGTGGACAGTGGCTGGGGACACCTTGCCGCCCCACAGTGCCTCCGTGATATCCTCTACCCGACGCACTGAGACACCAGCCAGGTACATCTCGATGAGCGCCTCCTCGACGCTGCCCCGAACCAGTTCTTTGATTTGCCCCTTGAGTACTTCCTCGTTCAATTGTACAATCTTCTCGGACATGGTTTATAGACTCCTTTCAGAATGGTGTATCGCAACTTCATTCTATCAAAGATCCGCAAACCATGTCTCCTTTTTCGCCTATTTCAATCTGCGCAGCTTATCTTACCTTATCTAAAAAATTGCAACATTCGCAGCAAGAGCACAAAAAAAGAGGTACTGCCCGGGATTTCTCCCAAGCAGTACCATCTTTCACTTTTTAGGCCCATCGCAGAAGCGGTAAAAGCGCGGTATGACTACCCCTTAAACCTCCGCCGGGGCCTCCTCTGAGCCGCCGAAGGCCTTGAGCGCCCGCTCATCGGCTTCCCGCTTCTCCTCGATGGCCTCTTTGAGAATCATATCCTTGACCTTCATAAGCCGGATGGTGGTCGCGCGGTCGTTTTCATCCAGCTTCATGTTGATATACCGGATCGCCTCCTGGGTATTGGGAATCATCACATACTCCAGCGCGTTGACCCTCCGCCGGGTCTTTTCGATCTCCTCCGCCATCAGCTGGGCGGACTTCTCGATCTCCGCCAGCTTCAAGAGCTTACGGAACACCTTCCCCAACGCGTCCACCGCCGTGTCCAGCTCGCCGGACGTGGCCGCGAAGCCATAGGGATAGATGTCGGAATCCGCCCGGGTCTGGGTCTGGAAATCATACACCGGCACGTTGACGGACATGATGTTTTGGAAGGTCATGGTCAGCTCCACACTCTGCTTCGGGTACAGCAGGGCCTGCTCCATGGCCTCGGAGCTCATCAGGGCGGAGGCCACCGTGAAGGCCCCGTGGACCGTCATCAGCTCCTCCTCCACCTCCGCCCGGAGGGCCCGGACCTCCCGGACCGTCTCCAGGAACTGCTTCATCAGCTCATCCCGCTTGTCTTTGAGCAGCTTGTGGCCCCGCTGGGCGGTGCGCAGCTTGCCCTTCAGGCGGGTGAGCTCCATTCGGGTGGGGCTTACCGTGATATTCGCCATGGCTCACCCCTCCTTACTGCTCGTCTTTTTTCGGCCAGTACCTCTCGATCAGCTCCGGCTTGATACGCTTCAGCTCCGCCTTGGGCAGGATGCTCAGGAGTTCCCAGCCCAGGTTCAGCGTCTCCTCGATGGACCGGTTCTCCTCATAGCCCTGGTTCACGTAGCGCCGCTCGAACTCGTCGGCGAACTTGGCGTACAGCAGGTCCGTGGGCGTCAGGGCCGCCTCGCCCAGGATGGACATCAATTCCTTGTTGTCCTTGCCGGTGGAGTAGGCCGCGAAGAGCTGGTTCATGGTGTCGGCATGGTCCTCCCGGGTCTTGCCCTTGCCCACGCCCTTGTCCTTCAAGCGGCTCAGGGAGGGCAGCACGTCCACGGGGGGATGGATGCCCTGGCGGTACAGGGACCGGGCCAGGATAATCTGGCCCTCGGTGATATAGCCCGTCAGGTCGGGGATGGGGTGGGTCTTGTCGTCCTCGGGCATGGTCAGAATGGGAATCAGGGTAATGGAGCCCTTCTTCCCCAGCTGGCGGCCGGCCCGCTCGTACAGCGTCGCCAGGTTCGTATAGAGATAGCCGGGGAAGCCGCGGCGGCCCGGGACCTCCTTCTTGGCGGCGGAGACCTCGCGGAGGGCCTCGGCGTAGTTGGTGATGTCGGTCATGATGACCAGGACGTGCATGTCTTTCTCAAAGGCCAGGTATTCCGCGGCGGTCAGGGCCATGCGGGGGGTGGCGATACGCTCGACCGCCGGGTCGTTGGCCAGGTTCGAGAACAGCACGGTACGGTCAATGGCGCCGGTGCGCTTGAACTCGTTGACGAAGAACTCCGACTCCTCGAAGGTGATGCCGATGGCGGCGAAGACCACGGCGAAGTTGGCGCTCTCGTCTCCCAGCACCTTGGCCTGCCGGGCGATCTGAGCCGCCAGGTTGGCGTGGGGCAGGCCGGAGCCGGAGAAGATGGGCAGCTTCTGCCCGC
>CAQXTN010000003.1:0-12830 GCA_948916585.1 uncultured Oscillibacter sp.
TCCAGAAGAAAAAGAGAAAACGGGCCGTGCACGGTCCAAAAGAGAAAAAGAAGTAATTTGGCCTTCTATCGGCAGAACCCCCCGCGAAGTGAGATTGGTTTTTTAGGGGAGGATAGGGGACCTGACCTCTTGGTCAGGCCATTTCCTTGGGCCGGAAGTTTTGGCGCTTGCTGAATGGACTTTCTCCTCTTTCCGCTGCCGCTGATGCGGTGCTGCGCTGTGGGCCTGATATGCTCCCAGGGACTACCCTCCTACTGGTACAACACCCCGAAATGCTGATTCCTGGGTAGGAGCATGCACTTTCCTTGTGGGGCCTGACCCCCTGGTCAGGCCATTCCACCAGGGACTGCCTTTCTGTCGGCAGAACTCGGCTCAGCTCCGCTCAAAGCCCAGATACCGTGTGCCCTGGAAGGTCAGGCTTCCCTGATCTCCCTCCGCCAGCATCCCGTACTCCGGGCCGCTGACGGCAAATTCCATCCGGTCCCCGCTCTCCACCTGGAAGGTGGCGTAATACCAGGTGGAAGAATGGTGCATGTTGTTCTGACCGTGATGATGGCTGACGCTGGTCCGCTTGGTGACCACCTGGGCGGAAACCGTCAGCCGGGGGGAGGCGTTGTTTTTGCTCCAGGTACTGACTCCCCGGACCGCGAACAGGATCATACCTCCTATAACAAGTACGAAGACAACCGTGATAAAGATCGGGGCAATCGTAAACATCAGGCTGTCAAATCCGCCCATTCCAAACCCCATGCTCATGGCCTCTCTCCTTTCTCAAACGACGAAAACGCCCCCAGCCAAACCGGCCAGGGGCGTGGGTCCACGCGGTACCACCCTGTTCAGCCGCTTACGCGCGGCCCTTGGAGCCCGGTAACGGGGGCGAACCGCCCCGCCCTACCTCTCGGGCGGGAGACTCCGGGACCAGTCATGCACAGGGGCTCCCCCGCCGGCTCGCACCATCCGCCGGCTCTCTGAGGGCGGGACATCCCCGTCTTTTTTCCCTTCATCGTCGTTCAACAGGCCCTATTGTACGGGGGGAACCGGGTTTTGTCAAGGGGAAAATTCAAAAAGCCGCCCGGGACCGTGCCCCGGGCGGCTTTTATGCCGGAATTACTTCTCCCTCACTTCGTCGAAGAGCTTTTCGATGCCCGCGTCCGGGGCCGGGGTCAGGAGGCTCACAATCACGATGGCCGCCAGGCCCACCACGAAGGCGGGCAGCAGCTCGTAGATGTCCAGCGCGCCGCCCATGGGGCGCACCAGGAACTTCCACACGAAGATCATCACGCCTCCGGCAATCAGGCCCGCCATGATGCCCTGACGGTTACTCCGCTTCCAATAGAGGGCGCAGAGGATGGCAGGGCCGAAGGCCGCGCCGAAGCCCGCCCAGGCGAAGGACACGATCTGGAACACGTTGCTGCCCGGGTCCGAGGCCAGGAAGAGGGCGATGACGGCGATGACCACCACCGTCAGCCGGGCAATCAGCATGGTCTGCTTCTCCGTCAGCTTCACGCCGAAAACCTCCTGGACGATGTTCTCCGAGAAGGCGGAGGAGGCCGCCAGCAGCTGGCTGTCCGCCGTGGACATGGTGGCGGCCAGGATGCCCGCCAGGATGCAGCCCGCCACGATGGCGGGGAAGATGCCGTAAGTGGACAGCAGGTCGGAGAGCTTGACGATGATGGTCTCCGTGGCGCTGCCCTCCAGGAAGGGGACCCGGCCCGCGGCGGAGACGGCGTGGCCCACGATGCCGATGAACACCGCCACGCCCATGGAAATCACCACCCAAGTCCCGGCGATGCGGCGGGAGAGGGTCAGCTCGTTTTCATCCCGGATGGCCATGAAGCGGACCAGAATGTGGGGCATGCCGAAGTATCCCAGGCCCCAGGCCATCATGGAGACGATGCGGATGATGCCGTAGGGGTCCGCCGCCCCGGTGGAGACGTTATAGGTCTCCGTGAAGCTGAAGAAGCCGGGGAGGGTCTGGGCGTGGGCGATGACCGCGTCCATGCCGCCCGCCTGGACCACGCCAAAGACCACGATGACGGCCAGGGCGGCGGTCATGATGACGGATTGGATCAGGTCCATGGTTGCCACGGCGTTGAAGCCCCCGATGGAGGTATAGCTGATGATGACGATGGCCCCGACGATCACCGCTGCCATGTAGTCCCAGCCAAAGAGGCTGTTGAAGAGCTTGCCGATGGCGGCAAGGCCAGAGGCTACATAGGGCACGAAAAAGATCAGAATAATCAGGGCGGAAATGCACATGATGACGGGCTTCTTCTCCCCATAGCGCTTGGAGATGAAGCTGGGGATGGTGATGGCGTCCAGCTTCACGCTGTAGCGGCGGAGCTTTTTGGCAACCAGCAGGAAGTTCAGGTAAGTGCCCACAGCCAGGCCAATGGCGGTCCAGCTGGCATCCGCCACGCCGGAGAGGTAGGCCAGGCCCGGGATACCCATAAGCAGGTAGCTGCTCATATCGGAGGCCTCGGCGCTCATGGCGGTGACCAGGGGGCCGATGCCCCGGCCGCCCAGGTAGAAGCCCTCGGCGCTCTTCTTGGAGCGGCGGCCGATCATCACCCCGGTGAAGATGACGAAGCAGAGGTACGCGATGATGGTACCCATGATGCAGATTTGTGCGGTAGACATGAAATCTCTCTCCTTTTCCGTTCAATGGGTGCTATCATAGCACACTTTTTACTAGAATGAAAGACAGAACGAAGTATAGAATGAAGTCTATCCTTCGTTCTGCCGGTTTTGGGCAAAATATCGAAACAGCAAGCCTTCTAAGCCGTACAATTTTTAGGAAGCCAATTTGTCAAAAAATCAAAATCCCGTCAGGCCCGCCAGCTTTCCAGAAACGTGGGGGTCATGGCGTCCGTATAGGCCACCAGGGAGTACTCCCCGCCGCAGAGGCACCAGTCGTACAGCAGCGCCCGCTCCCAAAGGGCGTAGGCCTTCACGATTTCGTTTACCGTCCGGTCCGTCCGCAGCTGGCCCGCCCGCTGGCCCTCGGCGATGATGCTCCGCAGCAGCTTGAAATAGGTCCGGTTCCGGTCCAGCAGGTGCTTCTCCCCCCGGGTGAGGAGCTGGGTGGAGAGAAGCCGGGCCAGCAGGTCCAGGGAGATGCCCCCGTCGATCATGGCGAAGAGCTCGTGGTTCAAAAAGGCCAGCTTCTCAATGGCGTCCTGTTCCGGGGAAAGGGCGGGAAGCAGCGCCTCGTACTTCTCGTCAAAGACGTTGGAGAGGGTGCCAAGCAGGGCGTCCTTGCCGTCGAAGTAGTGGTAAAAGGAGCCCTTGGAGGTCTCGGACTCAAAAACGATGTCCTCAATGGTGGTGTCCTCATAGCCCTGCTCGTAAAAGAGCTTCCAGGCGGCGGCAATGATGCGGCCCTTGGTGTTCCGGGCGTTCTTCCGGGGCATGGCGGGGCCTCCTTTCCGGGGATTTATGGTTGACAGCCCCGGGCGGGGCTGGTATAATCAAGGCAAGAGGGGCGCGGTCGGGGCATCGGCCGCAGCTCAACCTCGTCAAGTTTTGAGCTTGGAGATTTGGCCGCTTCCTATGCCGGGGGGCGGTTATTTCTTTTTCGTTACGCTAATAACGCCAAAGATCACAACGGCTAGCAGGTTCAGTAACGCCAGGGTTTCCAGAACCGTCACGTCGTCACCTCCTATGTATGGAGGCCAAGCCGTTCCCCTCTCGCCTGATACTGATATACCATACTTCCCCGGTCCTGTCAACGGAGGGGCCCGGAGAGGCTCCGCACCTTTTGCAAGGTTTCCAGCACATTCTCCGGTGTTCATTTGCGGAGAGTGCGATTATAATGAAACGCAGACAAGGAGGAAGGACCCATGAAATTCTGGAAGATGAACGGGGCCGGAAACGACTTTATCATCCTCAACAACCTGGAAGAGCGCTTGCCCCTGGAGGAGCTGCCCCGGATTGCCCGGACGCTGTGCCAGCGGAGGCTGTCCATTGGGGCCGACGGGCTGATGGTGGTGGAAGCGGCGGACCAGGGCGGCGACTTCAAGATGCTGTTTTTCAACTCCGACGGCAGCGTGGGGGAGATGTGCGGCAACGGGTCCCGGTGCATCTGCCGCTACGGCTTTGAAAATGGCCTCGCCAAGGAGGCCCAGGCCGTGGAGACCACTGCCGGGATGGTGTTTGGCCGGAGAATCGACCGCCGGCTCTACCGGGTCCGCCTCAACGACCCCGCCACTATAAAGCTGGACTGCCCGGTGGAGGTGGACGGCGTGCGGTACAACTGCTCCTACGTGGAGCTGGGGGACCCGGGGCTGCCCCACGCGGTGGTCCCGTACCACAACCTGCAAAACGCCGACGAAAACGAGCTCCGGGAGCTGGGCCGGAAAATCCGCTGGAGCCCGGTCTTTCCCAAGGGAGCCAATGTGAACTTCTACGAGCTCACCGGGGAGGACCGCTTCTATGAGCGAACCTTTGAACGGGGGGTGGAGGATTTCACCTACGCCTGCGGCACGGGCACCGGGTCCGTGGCGGCGGTGCTGACCCTTCAAGGGAAGGTCAGCGGCCATCAGGTCCGGGGGGACATGACCGGCGGAACGCTGTTCATCGATCTGGAGCGGGTCCACAGCCAAATTACGGAGCTGTGCCTCACCGGGCCCACCAACGTGGTCTGTACCGGCGAGATTACGGACGAGGATTTGACGGATCAACCATTGTGTGAGTAAAGCAGGAGGGACATTATGGAAAAGAAATCCATCGCGAAAAACTACGCCTTTTTAGCCATCATGCTAGGCGCTATGATTTTGGGCGCCATTCTGGGCTGGGTCTGGCCCGCCGAGGCGGATGGAAGCGGAGGCGTCGTCTCCGGCACCGGCGCCACGGTCCTCAAGCCCCTGGGCACCGTGTTCATCAACCTGATGTTCTGCGTGGTGGTCCCCATGGTCTTTGCCTCCATCTCCAGCGCCGTGGCGAACATGGAGAGCCGAAAGCGGGCGGGGAAGATCATGGGCGTCACCGTGGGAACCTTCGTGGTCACCGGGGCCATCGCCGCCGTCATCATGTATGTGCTGATGATGGTTTTCCCGCCGGTGCCCGCCGCCTGGACGAATCTGGCCGCGGAGGAGATTGGGGAGTACGCCACCCTGGCGGACATGATTGTGAACTTCTTCACCGCCAGCGATTTCAGCGGCCTCCTGACCCGCCGGGCCATGCTGCCTTTGATTGTGTTCTCCCTGCTCTTCGGCTTTGCCGTGAACCTCAACGGCGGCAAGGAGACCCCTGTGGGACGGTTCCTGGATGATCTGGCCAGCGTGATGCTGAAATTCGTGAAGATCATCACCTACTACGCCCCCATTGCCTTCTTCGGCTTCTTCGCCGACCTGGTGGCTACCTACGGCCCCCAGATTACGGAGAACTACGCCCGGGCCCTGGCGGTGTACTATCCCCTGTGCTTTGTCTACATCTTCACCGCCTGGCCCCTCTTCGCCTGGTTCGGCGGCGGCAAGGGCGCCATCGGCGTCATGTTCCGGCACATCACGAAACCCGCCGTGGTGTCTCTGGGCACCTGCTCCTCCGTGGCGACGATTCCCACCAACATGGAGGAGGCCGCGGACACCGGCATCCGCAAGGACGTGGCGGACATGGTGCTGCCCCTGGGGGCCACCATGCACATGGACGGGTCCTGCTTCTCCTGCGTGCTGAAAATCGCCTTTGTGCTGGGGGTATTTGGACAGAAGCTGTCCCTTGGGATGCTGATCCCCGTGGTGCTGGTGGCGGTGCTCAGCTCCGTGGGCATGAGCGGCGTCCCCGGTGGCGGGTACATCGGCGAGTACATCATCTGCTCCATCTTCTTCCCCGCCCAGATGGAGATTGCCTTCCCCATCCTGGTGGTCATCGGCAACCTGGTGGACCCCCCGGCGACGATGATCAACGCCGCGGGCGACTATGTGACCTGCTTCATCGTCTCCCGGTTCGTGGACGGGAAGGACTGGCTCCAGAAGCAGCTGAAAAAGTAAGCGCCTCTGGAACGGGCCTCAGGGCCGGGGGAAGAAATATCCCCCGGCCCCTTTTCCACAGGGACCCGTTCCAGAGCGAAACAGCGTCCCCGCCGGGTTTCCGGCGGGGACGCCGCGCCCTTTCTCAGGGGGACGCTTATGCGGAGGGAAGCTGCCTCCGGTAAACCAACTCGGCAATTTCCCCTATGGCCCCACAGCGTTCCAGGCGGAGGCCGGTCTTTGGAAATCCTGGCGGAAACAGCGGAATCCCGCTGCCAAGCGCCGTTGGCATCACATATAGGTAATAGAGGTCAATCAGGTTTTCTTCCATGAATCGGCGTACGGTTTCCCCGCCGCCCATAAGCCAGATATTCCCTGGGTGTTCTTTGAAAACCAGCTCCAGCAGCCGCCTTGGCGGCAGAGAGGTAAACCGGGCATTCGGGTCGTTCTGACCCTGCCAGCGGGTGCAGACGTAGCAGGGCACCCCTTCATAGGGCCATTTGCCGGGGGACAGCTCGTTTTTTATCTGGCGGTAAGTGGTTCCGCCCATGATAACCGCTTGCAGCGAGCCGTAGAATTCCTCATAGCCCAAGTCGGGGGAGGGGCCCGGGGTTTCCTCTAAAAAACGGACACCGCCATCCGGCTCGGCAATATATCCGTCCAGGGACATGGCGATATACAAAATCAGCTTGCCTTCCATGTGGTGCCTCCTGTCCTTTCCGCTATTCCCCGGCTCAGGCGTCGTCGCGGTGTTCCGCGTAGAACCGGTCGTAATCCTTCAGCATCTCCACCAGCAGGCTCGGCGTGTCCAGCCCATAGGGGCAGCGGCTCTTGCAGGCGCCGCAGTGGACGCAGTTTTCAATCTGGTGCATCTTCTCGTGCCAGGCGTCCGACATGTAGGGCTGGTAGGGCGAGCGCCGCAGCAGGGCGGACATCCGGGCCGCCTGGGGAATGTCAATCCCGGCGGCGCAGGGGAGGCAGTAGCCGCAGGAGCGGCAGAAGCTTCCCGCCAGGTCCTTCCGGTCCGCCTCGATGACGGCCCGGAGCTCCGGCGTGAGGCGGGGGTTCCGCTCCGTCAGCTCCAGCCACTGGTCCAGCTCCCACTCGTGCTGGATGCCCCAGATGGGCACCACATTGGGGTACTCCTGCATGAAGGCGTAGCAGGCCTCGGCGTTATTCAGAAGGCCGCCGGAGAGGCCCTTCATGGCGATGTAGCCCATGTCCGCCTGGGCGCAGTCCTCCACCAGCCCCAGCTCCTTCTCGGTGGTGAGGTAGCAGAAGGGGAATTGCAAGGTCTCGAAGTTCCCGGAGGCGATGGCCTCCCGCGCGATGAACAGCCGGTGATTCGTAATGCCGATGTGCCGGATATAGCCCTTTTCCTTCATCTCCAAGGCGGCGGCGAAGGGGCCGTCGGGGTCGTTTATATCCGGCAGCTTGGCGGGGTTGTGGAACTGGAAGAGGTCGATGTAATCCGTCCGCAGGGAGCGGAGGCTCTTTTCAATATGGCTGAGGACGGTCTTTTTGTCCCCCCCGCCGCTCTTGGTGGAAATGACCACATTCTGCCGCGCGCCCTCCAGGGCCTCGCCCAGTTTTTCCTCGCTGTCGGTGTACATGTTGGCGGTGTCGAAGTAGTTAATCCCGCTGTCTACGGCCCGGCGGACCAGCTTCACCGCGTCGGCCTTGGGAATCCGCTGGATGGGCAGGGCGCCGAAGGCCGTCTTCGTCACCATCAGTTCCGTCCGCCCCAGTCTGACTTTTTCCATAACTCCTCCTATTTGTCGCGGGGCCAGGGACAAAACGCCCCCGGCCCCAGCCTATATGTATCCTCCCTGCCGGTTTTTCGCGGGACGGCTTAGAAGTCCGGGCCGCAGCTGTTGGTCAGGGCCTCCAGAATCTGATAGCGGTCCATTTGGAAGGGCTTGGTCATGGCCAGGGCCTCCTCCATCTCCATGTCCGCCAGGAGGCCGTTCTGAATGCCGATGATCTGGTTCCCCGTGCCCTCGGCCAGGACCTTCACCGCCTCATAGCCCATGCGGCTGGCGGTCTCCCGGTCCCGGGCGGTGGGGGAGCCGCCCCGCTGAATGTGGCCCAGCACCGTCACCCGGGGGTCGATGCCCAGCTCGTCGTGGATGCGCTGGCTGATTTCGATGGCGCTGCCCGCGCCCTCGGCCACCACCACCATGTAATGGGTGGTCCCCGCCAGGCGGGCCCGGCGGATCTTCTCCACGATGTCCTTTTCAAAGTCCGGCTCCCGCTCGGGGATCAGCACGGCGGTGGCGCCCACGGAGATGCCCACGTACAGGGCCAGGTAGCCTGCGTGGCGGCCCATGACC
Source organism: uncultured Oscillibacter sp. (assembly GCA_948916585.1). Lineage (GTDB taxonomy): Bacteria > Bacillota > Clostridia > Oscillospirales > Oscillospiraceae > Oscillibacter. The sequence continues at coordinate 8,300 of CAQXTN010000003.1, forward strand.
TCCACCACGGAGCAGCGCTCGTGGGACTGCATGGTGTCCCGGAGCTTATCAATGCACTCAATGGCCGTATTGCAGGCGGAGTCAAAGCCGATGGTGTAGTGGGAGCACCCGATGTCGTTGTCAATGGTGGCGGGGATGCCCACTACCCGGAGGTCCATGCCGTCCTTGGCGGCCTGGCGGGAGATGGCCAGGGCTCCTCGGAAGGTGCCGTCGCCGCCGATGGCCACAATGCCGTCCAGACCCAGCAGGCGGCAGGTGGCCAGGGCCTTGGCCCGGCCCGCTTCTTCCATGAACTCCAGGCTCCGGGCGGTGTAGAGCATGGTGCCGCCCTTGTTGATGATATGGCTGACGCTGGAGGAATTCAGGGGTACAAAGTCGCTGGTGATCAGGCCGTTCCAGCCCCGGCGGATGCCGATGCAGCCGATGCCCCGGGTGATGGAGGCCCGGACCACCGCCCGCACCGCCGCGTTCATGCCCGGCGCGTCGCCGCCGCTGGTGAGAACGCCGATTCTCTTTACCTTCTTTTCCATAAGAAAACCCTCCTGACGATTTTCCACCGGCCCGGACCCGAGCCGATTTTTTCCTGTATAACATGATACCGCCAGTGGGGCGGGATGTCAAGCTGGGTTTGATTTCCAGCCCGGAGGGAGGAGAACTAGAAAACTGTCACCTTTTTGTTACCACTTCCAGGAAAAAACCTGCTATATTGGGTCTGACAAATATCGCTGGGAAAGGATATTGAGCGATGCGCCGTGTGCTGATTTTGCTGCTGGTCTTGCTGATGCTTTCCGCCTGCACCGCCCCGGCGGAGGTGGTGCGGGAAGAATCCTCCACCCCGCCGCTCCAGGAGACCCCGGCGGAAGCCTCCCCGGAGGAGCTCCCTGTGGAGGAGGTCCCCTCGGAGGATCATGTGTTCTTGACCCTGGAGGTCCCTCTGGCCGACGGGCGGACTCTCACACTGGAGGCCGCGGGAAAACGGGTGAACGAGCACAGCTTCGGCGTCCGGGAGGTCCGGGTGTACGGCGGGGAGGAGCTGATTCAAACCGTCCTGAGCCGGGAGGCCATCGGGGCGGAATGGGACCTGGGCATGACAGAGGAGTTCTATAACTACACGGAGTGCTGGTCCCCGGAGGAGACCCTGGAGGCCCTGGACCTGAATTTCGACGGCAATACGGATTTCGGCCTCGTCGGCTGGACGACCAACAACACCATCCCCTATTACTGCTGGATGTGGGACCCGGAGACGGAACAGTACCAATACGCCTTCACCCTCCAAGGGGCGGAGGCCCACCCGGAGACCAAGGAACTCACCGCCGAGTACAAGGACGGCCCCGCCGGGTCCCGGTATGTCACGGAGGTCTACAAGCCAGACGAAACGGGAGAACTGCTTTTGGACCGGGTGGAGGTCAAAACCTGGGAGAGCGCCGGAGACAGCGGCCGGCCCGGCTTTGAAATCTGGGTCCCCTATGAGGAGGCCGGCCCCATCCGGCCCGGCGGCCCCGGCTTGAATCTTGAGGAGGATTTCCACTATTTCCATGTAGAGTATCCCGTCGCCGAGGTCCGGGAGGACGGCGCGGTCTTTCGTTACACGGAAATTCTGGATTGGAATCAGGAATACGGCGAGCTGGTCCTGACCGGCCGGGAGGAGTACACCGATGAAAACCACCAATGACCTGCGCCTCGCCGTCACCCTCCGCCTCCTGGACGATGAGGGCCAGCGGCGCTTCGGCCCCGGCGTCGCCGCCCTGTTGGAGGAGGTCCGGGAAAAGCGCTCCCTCCGGGCGGCGGCGGGGTCCATGGGCATGGCCTATTCCAAGGCCTGGCGCATCATCCGCACTGCCGAGGAGGCCATGGGCTGCAAGCTGCTAGCCTCCACCATCGGGGGCCGCCACGGCGGCGGCGCGGCGCTGACGGAGGAGGCGGAGGCTTTGCTTGCCGCCTATCAGGCCCTCCGGGAGGAGGTGTCCGCATACGCCCAAGAGCGTTTCCGGGAGCGTTTCCGGGACCTTTGAGGGGCCTTGCGCATAGGATGGAGTACATCCAATGTGATAGGAGGTCCCCTTATGGAATCTGTTTGCAATGAGTGCGCCCAGGAGATGGAGTGCCGGGAGCCTGTGGTTATGCGCGCCCGCATCCTGCGGGTAAACTGCTGCGACCTGCTGGTTTGCGACCTGTGCGGCTGCCAGGAGGTGCTGGTCCATACCAACGAAGCCTGCTGCTTCCGTCCGGGCGAGTGCGTCTGCATCGAGTACAGCGGCGCCATGACCATGAGCCTCCCGCCCCAGATCAGCGCGGAGTGTATCAAGCGCATCCCCTGCGGCGGATGCTGCTGTTAAGAATAAACGCGCCGGAGGGCAATCCTCCGGCGCATCTCTTTTTTATGGGTCCAGCTTCTTCAAATGCTTCGCCGCCGCCTTCAGCATCAGCTTCTTCTGCCCCGCGCCCGCAAAGTCCACCTGGACCAGGGCGTCGCCCCCCATGGGCTGGACAGACAGCACCGTGCCCTCGCCAAAGACGCCGTGGGCAATCCGGTCCCCCTTGCTCAAAGCCATGGGCGGCGGGGCGGTCTGGCTCACCGCCGTCCGGCGGGCCTCCTGATAGGCGGGCCGGGCCGGGCGGGCGTAGACCGGGGTGGAGGGCCGGGCCCCTTCGCCGTCCCCCCCGAAGCTGCCGTATCCGCCGCCATAGGCGGAGCCGCCAAAGCTCCCGCCGGGCCGGAGGTCCTTCCCCTCCCAGTCTCGGTTTTCCTCCGGAATCTCCTCCAGGAAGCGGGAGAGGCGGTTGCTGGCAGTTTTGCCGTACAGCATCCGCTGGCGGGCGTTGGTCAGGGTCAGACGCTGCTTGGCCCGGGTCATGGCCACATAGCACAGCCGCCGCTCCTCCTCCAGCTCGTCCTCCTGAAACTGGGCGGAATTGCCGGGGAAGATGCCCTCCTCCAGGCCCACCACGTACACTAGAGGGAACTCCAAGCCCTTGGCGGCGTGAATCGTCATCATGGTCACGCAGTCGTCGCTTCCCTCCAGGGAGTCCAGGTCCGTGTACAGGGCGATCTCGTTCAGAAAGCCGGAAAGCGTGGCGTCCTCCGGCTGGCGGTCCAGGAAGCCCAGGATGTTGGACTTCAATTCCTCCACGTTTTCCAGGCGGCCCCGGCTCTCCATGTCGTTCTTGTCCCTTAGCGCCTGGGTATAGCCGGTCTGCTCACACACCGCGTCATAGAACTCCGGCAGAGCCAGGCTTCCCCCCGCCCGGCGGAGGCCGTCGATGAGGTCCGCGAACTGGAGGAGCTTTTTCGCCGGGGTTTTCAGCTCCGGGAAGAGGTCCGCGTTGCGGCAGATTTCATACAGGGACGCACCCTGCTGCTCCGCCAGCAGGGCCACCTTGTCCATGGTGCCGCCGCCGATGCCCCGGGCGGGGTTGTTGATAATGCGCCGGAGCCGGAGGTCGTCCAGGGGGTTATTCAGTACGCACAGGTAGGCCAGCATGTCCTTTACCTCCGCCCGGTCGAAGAACTTCATGCCTCCCACCACCTTATAGGGCACGCCGCTGCGCTTCATGGCGTACTCCAAGGCGTTGGACTGGGCGTTCATCCGGTAGAGGACGGCGGCGTCCCGGAAACGCGCCCCCTTGCCCACCTCGGACAGGATGTCCCCCACCACGAAGGCGGCCTCGTCGCTCTCGCTTAAAGTAGTGCGGACGCGGACCTTCTCCCCGCCGCCGTTCTGGGTCCAGAGGGTTTTGCCCTTACGGCCTGTGTTGTTTTGGATGACGGCGTTGGCGGCGTCCAGGATGTTCTGGGTGGAGCGGTAGTTCTGTTCCAGACGGATGGTCCGGGCATCCTCATACTGGTCCTCAAAGCGCAGAATGTTCTCGATGTTGGCCCCCCGGAAGCGGTAGATGGACTGGTCATCGTCGCCTACCACGCAGAGGTTCCGGTGCCCCCCGGCCAGGAGGCTGGTGAGGAGATACTGAAGGTGGTTTGTGTCCTGGTACTCGTCCACCAGCACGTAGCGGAATTTCCTCTGGTAGTACTCCAGCACCTCCCGCTCCTGTTTCAGAAGCGTGACGGTGTGGTAGATAATGTCGTCGAAGTCCAAGGCGCTGGCGGCGGCCAGCTTCTTTTGGTAGGCCGCGTAGACCTTGGCGATGCGGCCCATCCGCCAGTTGGTCTCGGCGCTGTGCCGCCGGGCGAACTCCTCCGGGCCCAGGTATTGGTCCTTGGCGGCGCTGATGACGGAGAGGACGCTTTTGGGCGGAAACGCCTTGTCGTCCAGGTTCAGCTCCTTCAAAACGTCCTTTACCACCCGGCGGGAGTCGTCGGTGTCGTAGATGGTGAAATCCTTGGCAAAACCCAGCCGGTCAATGTCCCGCCGGAGGATGCGGACGCAGGCGGAGTGGAAGGTGGAGGCCCAGACGTCGTTGGCCTCCGGCCCCAGGCGGGCGGCCAGGCGGTCTTTCAGCTCTCCCGCCGCCTTGTTGGTAAAGGTGATGGCGATGATCTCCCAGGGCCGGGGCGGGTCCACGGCGCACAGCC
>CAQXTN010000003.1:12840-66902 GCA_948916585.1 uncultured Oscillibacter sp.
GCGCCTCCGGGAAGGCTTCCAGGAAGGCCAGATCCTCCTCCGACGCGCCCTCCGGGACGAAGTCGGAGTCGCTGCCCCGGCCATAGGTCAGCAGGTTATAGACCCGCTGAATTAGGACGGTGGTTTTGCCACTGCCCGCCCCCGCCAGGAGGAGGAGGGGCCCCTCGGTGGTCATGGCCGCCTGCCGCTGGGCCTCGTTCAGCCGCCGGAGGTCCCCGGCGATGACCCGCCGCCGGGCGGCGATGTAGCGTTGGTTGAAGTCGTTCATAGCGTCACCCGTTTCTATGTCGTTCATATGGTATCCCGTCTATTTTAGGGCAAAATCCCCCCCGGGTCAAGAGCGGGGACGCTCCGGGCCGAAAAAACCGGGCGGACCCAGGGGTCCGCCCGGCGCGCGCCTGGCCTCAAGCCTCCGGCGTCTCCGGGGGCCGGTATTCCCGGAATACCTTGGCCGTCCGCCAGAGGCATACCATCTCCAGTACCGCCAAAACCAGCAGCCCGAGACTACAGGCCAAAACCAGCAGCAAGCCCAGAACGGGGATCATCAGTAGCAGCAAAATGGAGGCGGCTATCCCGCACATGTCCCAGACGGTGTACTTCCAGAGCCGCCGCCACTCCTCCGCCAGAGCGCTGTCCACTTCGTCCAGCGCCTGGGCGTGGGCGGAATAGGCGTGGTAATTCCGATAGAGCCCCAGGCCGATGACCCCCAGGCCGATCACGGTCAGGGCCGGGTGCCCCTCCGGGAGGAACTGACCGGGGACATTCAGGACAACGATGGCAAGCTGGCACAGGGCGGCCGCGCGGTATCCCTGCCGCGCCGGCCCCAGCTTCCAGAAAAAGAACGCGGAGGCCAGGGCGCAGACAAGAACCAACACCGTCCCCAAGCCGTTCATCCAGGGGAAAACCAGGCCCAGCAGAGCCGCCAGCAGTCCTCCCGCCTCCCGGGGCACCACCAGCCAGAACAGCAGCCACAGCCACTTCCCAAGAATGGGGGCCTGCTCCGCCAGGGTTTCCTGCCGGGCCCGCTCCGCCTCCCGGCGGCGAAGCTCCCGGGCGGGAACCTCGTCCCGTCCAGCCCAGCGGGGGCAGCCGCTCACATGGCCGCAGGTATCGCAGCGCTGGTGCCCCTTCTCCCGGCAGCAGGCGGCGATTTCGCAGGGGCCGGAGAAACGCCGCCCCATCCCCTCCTCACAGCCGGCGCAGCGCAGCCGTTCCTTCCAAGTACAGGATTCACAGTCTTTTCCGCAATAGCTTTCCATAACCCGCGTCCTCCTTTTTTCTCCATTCTAACACGGAGCCCGCCGGAATTTCGAGACAAAACGGTTACAGTTTTCCGCGCAGAAGAAGGGGCGCGGGGGAAACGTCCTCTCCTTTCGCCGCCCCTGAGTCCAATTCGGGCAGCCTGTCTCTTTATCAGCGCGGAAAAGGGCGGACACACAGGCCCGCTCCTACTCATATTAGGCCTCGCAAAGCCGGCAAGCGTCAAGGCTCTTTTTTCGTTTCCAGCTCGATCTTACCGTGCTTGGCCTCGTAGGCCTCCACGGCGTCCCGGATCAAAATGAGAATTTGGCTGTTGGCGGAACGACCTTCGTAATTAGACACGACATGGAGTTTATGCAACATTTCATCTTCGATGCGAATAGATAAACTTTTGACTGCCATAAAAACCTCAAAATAAATTTATTGTATATTTACTTTAAGCCTATTTTGTGATATTATGCAAAATATAGATGTAAAATATATCTAAAATATATCCAAACCGGAGGTTGCTATGCCAAACTACCAAAAAATGTATGCTATCGCCTTCAACGCCATTTCCGACGCGCTGGGAGAACTGGACAACCTGAACATCGGCATGGCAAAGGATTATCTCAAAAAAGCCCAAATCCAAACGGAAGAGCTTTACATCTCCCAGGGTGAAGAGGAGTCCGGCGGCTCCGACGGTTCCGGAAACTCCGGAGGCTCCGGGAATCCCGAAGCCTCCGCGGAATAGCCCCGCTTCGGCACGCTTTCGGAAGCGGGCGGCGGGGGCTGGCGTCCATTTTCCCGCTTGACTGTTACATAGCGCGCCTCTCGCCAAAAATTGACAGCTTACGAGGATTTTCCCAGAAGGCCGCCGCCCGGCATAAGCCGGACAGCGGCCTTCTCTCTTGTTAAAAACGCGGGATTTTCATTTCCCCCGCAGCCGCTTCACGGCGGCCTCCTCCGGCGTGACGTTCACCGTGCGGCAGGTCGTGTAAATCACCATGCCCGGCCGGGCTCCGGCGGGCTTTTTCACGTTCCGGACCTCCGTGTAGTCCACCGGGACGTTCCCGCTCTCCCGGGCCTGGGAGAACCAGGCGGCAACCATGGCCGCCTCGGCAATATCCTCCTCCGACGGGGCCCGTCCGGCGCGGCGGAGGATGACGTGGGAGCCGTGAATCTTCTGGGTGTGGAGCCAGAGGTCCCGGCGGTCCGCGTCCTTCAAGGTCAGCTTGTCGTTCTGGCGGTTGTTCCGGCCCACCAGCACCCGGAGGCCCGAGGAGGTGTAAAACTCCCAGGGGGCGGCGGGGCGGGATTTTTCCTTTTTGCCCCCGCCTTGCTTCTTGAGGAAGCCCGCCTCCCGGAGCTCGGCGCGGATGTCCAGGAAATCCTGCTCCGTCTCCGCCTGGGCGATTTCCGCCAGGACGCTTTCCAGGTACTCCAAATCCCGCCGGGCCAGGTCCATCTGCTCCCGGAGGTACTTTTCCGCTGTCTTGGCCTTGGCGTAGCGCTTGTAGTACTTGGCGGCGTTCTGCTGGGGGGTCAGCAGGGGGTCCAGGGGGATAGACGCCGGGGCGCCCGCCTCGTAGTAGTTCTCGCACTCCAGCCGGGCCTGGCCCCGCTCCATCCGGTAGAGGTTGGCGGTGATCAGGTCCCCCTGGACGCGGAGCTTGTCCCGGTTCTGAGTCTCGGCGTACTCCTTTTCCTGAAGGGCCAGCTTCCGCCGGAGGCGGTCCCGGGCCGTCGAGGCCGCCCGGAGGAGGTCCGCCCCCCGCTGGCGGGCCCGCTCCTGTTTTTCCCGGGCCTCATAGAAGGCGTCCAGCAGGGCGGAAAAGCTGGGATAGGCCACACACTCCGCCGCCCCGCCGTACTGGCCCACGGGCACGCAGGCGAAGTCCAGGGGCTTGCCGTCCCGGAGGAGGCAGACGGGGGTAAAGCGCTCCTCCCGGACCCGGTTCTGGAAGCCCTCCAAAGCCCGCCACAGAGGGCCGGGGCCCTCCGTTTGGAAGACCCGGGCGTCCACATCCCCCGCGGCCTGGAAGGCGAGCTCCCGGGCCATGAGGGGAGAGAGGCCGAAGTACTGGTCCAGCAGGAACGCGTCCAGGGTCTTCTCCGCCGCCGCGGCGGCGAAGCGGGCGGCAAAGCCCTCCTCCGTCTCCTCCAGGAAGGGAAGCCGCCCCGTGGAGGCGGGGGGCTGGTAGAAAAGGCCCGGCAGGACCTGCCGCGCGGCGGACATGTCCGCGTCCACCCGGCGGAGGCTGTCGATTACCCGGCCCTCCCCGTCCAGCAGGATCAGGTTGGACCTGCGGCCCATGGCCTCCAGCACCAGCGTCCGCCTGCCCGCCCGGCCCAGCTCGTCGGAGGCGTCGAACTCAATTTTCACCAGCCGCTCCAGGGGAGGCTGGGTCAGGCCCGCCACCCGGGCCCCGGAGAGGTGCTTGCGGAGGAGCATGCAGAACATGGGGGGCTCCGCCGGGTTGTCCCGGAGAATCTCCGTCAATTGCAGGCGGGGGGCGCCCGCCCCGGCGTTCAGCAGCAGGCGCTTTCCCCGGAAAAGGAGGACCACCTGGTCCCGGGCGGGCTGGTGCACCTTGTCCACCCGGAGGCCCAGAAGCTGGGGGCGCAGCTCCCCCGCGACGGCCTGTAAGCAAATCGCGTCAATCGCCATGGGCTTCCTCCTCCATCATGATGCAAAAGAGCTGGTTGATCCGCTCCGTCTTTCCCTGGAGATAGAGCCAGCCCAGCAGGGCCTCCAGGGCTGTGGCCTCGCCGTACTGGGCCCGGCTGGCGTGGTGGGGGACGGTGTGGACCTGGGCGTTCCGCCCCCGGCGGAAGACGGCCGTTTCCTCCTCCGTCAGCAGGGGCTTGATTTTCTCCGCCTTCTCCGCCTGGGACTCGGCGCAGACCAGGCGGACAGCGGAGCGGTGCATCCCCCTTCCCGTGGCCCCGCCGTGGGCGCAGAGCCAGGCGCGGACCAGCAGCTCAAACACCGCGTCCCCCATGTGGGCCAGGCCGATGGAGCTGATTTCCAGAAGGCGGTCCCGGCTCAGCTCCGGGTGAAAGTAGTTTTCCATAGTACGCTCCTTATTTTAAGTCCCGGCGCCGCCGGTCAATACCGCAGGATGTAATAAATAACGTACAGCCAGCTCATGAGGCCGTGAATGACGGCCCAACCCACAGAATGCCAGTTGGTATAGCTGATAACCATTGCCAGGGCGCTTCCAAACGTAATGCCCGTTTTCACGGACTTTTCCACAATCTCAATCTTGTTGTTTTCTTGCATGGCTTCAACGCTCCGTTCCATCAGTTTTGCAGGGCCGCCGCCAGCCGGGCGAAGTCCTCCAGGGTCAGCTTCTCCCCCCGGACGGCGGGGGGGAGGCCGCAGGTTTCCATGGCCGCCTGCACCCGCTCCTTTCCCCATTCCGGCAGGGCGGCGGAAAGGCTGTTCACCAGGGTCTTTCGCCGGAGGAGGAAGGCCCCCCGGACCACCCGGAAGAAAAACGCCTCGTCCTCCGCCTCCACGGCGGGCCGCTCCCGCCGGACGCAGCGGAGGACGGCGGAATCCACCTTGGGGGCGGGGAAGAACTTGGCCGCGGGCACGTCGAAAAGGACCTCCGTCTCCATATGGTATTGGAGCCACAGGGTAAAGGCCCCGCCGCCGGAAGATCCCTGCGCCGCCGCCAGGCGGCGGGCCACCTCCTTTTGGAGGAGGACGGTAACGCTCTCAAAGCAGGGGGTCTCCACCAGCTTCGTCAGCACCGGGGTGGTGATGTTGTAGGGGAGGTTCGCGCAGACCAGGGGCCGCAGGCCCCGAAATTTCTCCGCCGCCAGGGCGGCGAGGTCCAGCTTCAGCGCGTCCCCGGGGACGATTTCAACATTTGGGTAGGGGGCCATGGTCTCCGCCAGCACGGGGAGGAGCTTTTGGTCCAGCTCGATGGAAACTACCCTCCCGGCCCGCTCCGCCAGCTCCGCCGTCAGGCACCCTACGCCCGGCCCGATTTCCAGCACGCCGCAGGTCCCGTCCGCCTGGGAGGCGGCGGATATTGCCGCCGGGACGGCGGGGTCGATGAGAAAATTCTGTCCCATGGACTTGGAGAAATGGAAGCCGTGCCGCCCCAGAAGGGCGCGAAGGTCTTCCCGGCCGCAGAGATTCATGGCTTGTCCGCCTTTCGGTTTGAGTTTCAAGGGCAGTATATCAGAAAACCGGCCGGGAGGAAAGGGGAAAACTGCACAGGACTTGCAATTCCTGGAGAATTTGATATACTATTTCCATCAGAAAGGAGGGCCCTCCATGACCCACATCGTCGACCGGGCCGCGTGGCCCCGGCGGGAGCTGTTTGACTTCTTCTCCCCCATGTCCCAGCCCTTTTTCTCCGTCACCTTCCGCCAGGACGTCACCCGGCTGTACCAGTTCACCAAGGAAAACCGCCTCTCCTTCTACCACTCCCTGGTTTACCTCTGCGCCCGGGCCGTCAACGGCGTGGAGGCGTTCCGCTACGCCCTCCGGGGGGAGGACCTGGTCCTCTTTGACCGGAGAAATCCCAGCTTCACGGATCTGAAGCCCGGGGCGGAGCGGTTCCACATCGTCACCCTGCCCATGGAGGAGGATCTCCAAACCTTCTGCGCCGCCGCCAGGGCGAAAAGCGCCGCCCAGACCACCTTCCTGGACCAGGAGGACAGCCTGGATTTGATTTACTTCACCTGCCTTCCCTGGGTGGAGCTGACGGCCCTGACCAACGAGCGGAACTTCGACCCGGACGACGCCGTGCCCCGGATCGCCTGGGGGAAATACGCCCAGGAGGGGGAGCGGAAGGTGCTCCACATCTCCCTGGAGCTGAACCACCGCTTTGTGGACGGCCTCCATGTGGGCCGGTTCCACCAGGAATTGACCAAGCTCATCGAGGCGCTGTAAAAGAAGGGCCGGGAACGGATGTTCCCGGTCCTTCTTTTGTCCTTATGGCTTCTCGCCCATATAGCGGATACTCCACAGCCACACATCCGACTCGAGGGAGAAAATCCGGAGCCTTCCCTCCGCCCGTCCAAACCACACCGTCTCGCCGAGAGCCGAGGCCAGCCCGCCGCCGCCGTCCAAAACCGGCTCGGGGTCCGCCCGGAGGTCCGCCGCCAGCGTGCTTCCGCCGGTTCCAAAGGTCTCGCCGTAGCACTCCAGGAATTCCTCAGGCGTGTTCGCCGTCCACTCGCCGCCGGGGGCCTTCACCTGGGCGGGGTAGGCCAGCAGGCTCGCGATTTCCTCCCGCTCCCCCCGGTCGATGAGGTCCGCCAGATGCAGGAGAAATTCCCGCCCCTCGTCCAGGGAGAGGGCCTCGTACAGATCGCCCCCGCCGTCCTGGGTGATGGTTCCGCTTCCCGCCCGGATGCTCCACTGATCCGTCTGGAGGGTGAAAATCCGAATCGCGCCGTCCTCCACCAGCCCGAACCACACCGCGCCGTTGGCCGCCGAGGCCAGGCCGCTGCCGTCGCTGAACACCTCCGAGGGAGCGGGCTCCCAGGCCATGTCCGCCGCCAGGGACAGGGCGCTTTGCCCAACGGTTTCATCATAGTACCGCAGAAATTCCTCCGGGGAGCTTACCGTATCAATTCCGCCGGGGGTCTCCACCTGGGCGGGGTAGACCAGAAGGTCCGCGATTTCCTCCCGCCGTCCATCCTCGATGCGCTCCGCCAGCAGGAGAACAAAGTCCCGGGCCACGTCGCTTCGGATCCCCGTCCGGGTATACAGCGGGTCCTCGGACTCCGAGGGCGGGGTCTCAACGGGCTGGTTCTCCAGGTCCTCCGTATACCGGGCGCTGGCGTCCAGGAGGGCGGCCCGGTCCGGCTCCCTCACCGGCGTCAGGGCGGAATAGAAGAAGCTGTCCGCCAGCTCCTCCAGCTCCTCCCGGCCAATGGGGCCGGAGGAGAAGACATCGTCCCCCTGCCGCCCCGCCAGCACGTTCACCAGCACGAAGCTGTCCCCCAGGTCCGCCAGAATCAAGGAGCGGTTCCGCTCCCCCAGACCCAGGGTGACGGACGTCCCGTCCGCCGCCCGGTATCCCCACTCCTCAAAGTCGCCGAGGTCCCCGATGTTCAGCGCCACGTCGTCAAAGGTTCCCTTGACGGAGCGGCTGAACTGGTACACGATGGGTCCGTAGCCCTTCAGCTCCCCGGCCCCCAGCTCCGCGGCGCCGTCGAAGCGGAAGGTGCCGTTTTCGTAGATGTAGCCGGAGTAAGGGGTAACATTCTCCTTAAAAAAGTTCCCCACGGCCGTGGGCCAGGTCTCCGGCAGAACCACCTCCATCCACTGGTGGAGCTTCAAATCATATTTGGCGATGATCTCCTCCAGCCTGTCGGCCATCTCCTGTGTGTAAACCAGATAGTTCCCGTAGCGCTCCTCAAAGCCCGTGGGCTCGTTGCCGATTCTGGCGATGATGGCCCCGTCCTGGTCGTAGCCGTCCAGAAACGCCCGCCACTCCGCCAGAGCTTTGCTCTCCGGCGTGTCCCCCCAGCCGGAGAGGCTGACGAAGTCCTTGTACTCGTATTCCCCGGGGACCACCACCCCCCGCTCGTCCGTCACGTTCACGCTGCCCTTCTCCGGCAGCAGCGCGTCCCGCAGGCCGAAGAAGTTGGCCGCCACCGCCAGGGCGGACAGGGCCGCCAGCAGGGCAACGGACGCCGCCAGTGTTACCAGCCATTTCAGGCTCTTTCCCCGTCTTCTCATCTCATAATCCTCCCATCGGATTTCTCCGGTTCCCCGGACCTGGGAGAAGGTCTCCTGGTAAAATTCCCGGTTACTCATCCTGCCAGTCCTCCCCCAATCGTTCTCTCAGCCGCTTCCGGGCCCGGGCCAGCCGGGTGGTCACCGTGGAGGCATCCACCCCCAGCAGCGTCCCGATCTCCCGGACGCTGAGCTCCTCGTAGTAGAAGAGGTTCAGCACCGTCCGGTATTTCTCCGGCAGGGCCATCACCTCCCGGTACAGCGCCGCCTGCCCGGGCCGGTCGAAAACCGGAATTTCCGGCGTCTCCTCCCAGGAGACCCGGCGCTTCCGCCAGGGGCTTTTCAGCAGATCCCGGCCATAGTTCACCGTCACCCGCAGCAGCCAGCGCCGCAGGTGCTCTTCGCTCTCAAAGGTTCCCCTGTACTGAAACAGGCGCAGGAAGACCTCCTGGACGGCGTCCTCCGCGTCCTGGGGGCTTCCCAGGGCGTGGAGGGCGGTCCGGTAGACCATATTCTGATAGCGCCGGGCGGCGTCGTTAAAGCGGGCCTTGTTCATATGTCGTCCTCGATTTGTCGGGTTGGGAGTACTCTCACTGATTGTACGACGGGAGGAGGGGCCTTGTCTCAAAATTCTGAGAATTTTTAAAAAATTCACCAAGCCCGCCGGAGGGCGTGGTAACATGAACCATCTCAATCTACCCGAAACGGAGGCGCTTTTATGACCCTGGAAGAGGCCATGCGGACCCGCCACACGGTCCGGCGGTACACGGAGGAAAAAATTCCCCAAGACCTCCTCGCCCGGCTGAACGAGCGGACGCGGGGCAACAACGAACGCCGCGGCCTGGCCATGAGCCTGGTGACGGAGAATACGGAGGCCTTCGGCCCCGCCCTGAAGCTCTTTTTAGCCAAGGGGGTCCGCAACTACCTCATCCTGGCGGGCCCGGACAGGCCCGGCCTGGACGAGGCGGTTGGGTACTGCGGGGCGGATATGATGCTTTTCGCCCAGACTCTGGGGCTCAACTCCTGGTGGGTCGGGGGGACATACAGCCGGAAGGGCGTGGAGCGGAACGCCGCCCCCGGGGCCGGGAAAATCCTGGGCCTCATCGCCCTGGGCTATGGCCGGACGCAGGGCGTGCCCCACAGGTCCAAGCGGCCGGAGGAGGTTGCCTCCTATGCCGGTCCGGCTCCGGAGTGGTTCGTCAAGGGGGTGGAGGCCCTTTTGCTGGCGCCCACGGCGCTGAACCGGCAGGCATTCACCGTCCGGGGAGAGGGGCGGAAGGTCTCCATAACCTGCGGCGGCGCGTTCTCCGGCGTGGATCTTGGCATCGGGAAGTACCACTTTGAAATCGGGGCCGGGAGGGAAGCCTTCTGCTGGGCATAAGGAAAGGGACCGCAAAAGCGGTCCCTTTTCTCTCATCTCAACGGGCCTCCAGCGTGCCCTGGGCCGCCAGGGTCTTTCCCAGCAGCTTTGCCAGGGGCACGCCCAGAAGATAGCACGCCGCCAGCTCCCCCAATCCCACGGTGAGGGCGTTCAGCCCATAGGCGGGCCAGAAAGCTCCGCCGTCCTGCACCACGAACCAGGCGATTTCCGCCCCCACGATGACCGCGTTGCAGATCACCGGCGGCAGGGCGGCTAAGTACACGTTGGGCATCCTCCGGCTCCAAAGGGCGGCCAGCAGCGTGGCCAGGGTGCCGAAGATCCAGTCCAGCATGATGGGAGAGCCCAGCAGGTTGGCCAGGAAGCAGCCCACCGCCAGGCCGGGGATGGCCTCCGGGAAGAGGAAGGGCAGCACCGTCAGGGCCTCCGCCACGCGGAACTGGACGCCCATGTATTGGGGAATGGGCAAGAGCAGGGTGGCCGCCGCGTAGATGGCGGCAATGAGACCGGCCAGGGCCAGTCTCCGGGTGCGGAAACGGATGTTGGACATGATGAAATTCCTCCATTTTTTTCGTTCGTCCCACAGGACGGGCAGGGTGATGGCACCTGCCGCGCAAGAGTATACCACAGGCGAAAGGAAAGGGCAAGGGAAAAATTCCCGGTCAAATTGTGTCAAAAGCCCTTGACGAACATTGGCGGCTACCCTATACTAATAAAGTTGCCTATTTACGCAAACGCAATTTTCTGTTACGTAAAGGAAGCCGCCTATGAAAGTCACTATCAGCGATGTGGCCCGGCTGGCGGGGGTCTCCACCGCCACCGTATCCCACACCATTAACAGCACCCGCTACGTCTCCGGCGATACCAAGGAGAAGGTCTATCAGGCCATCCGCCAGTTGGGCTACACCCCCGACGCCTCCGCCCGGAGCTTTCGCACGGGGAAGAAGAAAACCATCGGCTTCATCGTCCCCGATATCTCCAACAAGTTTTTCGGCACCATCATTGAGTCGGCGGAAAATTACCTCTCCGCCCAGGGCTATCACCTCATCATCGCCAACACCAAGGAGAGCATGGACCGGGAGGAGACGAACCTGCGCCTCCTCACCGCCGGGCTGGTGGACGGGCTTTTGATCGCCAGCACCATGGACGATTTCGCCCGGCTGGACGGCCTGATTCCCGCCGGGTTCCCGGTGGTGCTGGTGGACCGGACCTTTGAAAGCCAGAAGTACTCCTCCGTCTCCGTCTCCAACTTCCAGCCCATCTATCGCAGCGTCTGCCGCCTGGCGGGGCGGGGAAAGCGGCGTATCGGCATTGTGGGCGGCCTGCCCCGGCTGTCCACCACCAAGGAGCGGATCGCCGCCTACCGGGCGGCCATGGCGGACTGCGGTCTGCCCCAGGAGGAAGCGCTGATTGTGTACGGGGACTCCATGGAAAACAGCGCTCCGCCCTGCCTGGACCAGCTTTTGGAGCGGGGCTGTGACGCCATCCTGGTCTGCCAGGGCCTCATGGCCTCCGTCACCATCGCCTATCTCCGGGGGAAGGACATCCAGCCCCGGCGGGACCTGGAGCTGGTGAGCTTTGTGGACTATGACACCCGGGCCTATGAGTTTTATTACGATCAGGTAGACCGCATCATCCAGCCGGTGGAGGAGCTGGGGGAAATCGCCGGGGAGCAGATTCTCCTCCGGCTGGAAAAGCCGGACGCGCCGGTGGTGGAGCGGGTGCTGACCTCGGAGTACCGCCCCTGCGGGGGAGAGGAGGTTTAAAGGTGAAACAACTGAAAAAATGGTCCATAGCGCTCTGCGTTTTCCTGGCGCTCTCTTTGTCCGCCTGCTCCAAGGAGGCCAAGCAGTCTAACCCTCTTCCCGAGGACTCTGCCGCCTCCGCGGACTTTGCTGTATCCGAGTCCGCGCCGGAGGAGGGCGAGAAAGATACCATCGAGTGCCAAACCCATGAAGTTCCCGTTTTTGGCATTGCGTTTGACTGCCCCACAGCCTTTGGCACGGAGGGAGAATCCAAAGTGGTTGCGGAGGATGAAATCAATTATTCTATAGACGGCGGGGATAAGGGCTTAGTGCTGATGTGTTCTCGAATTTCCTCTCTGAGTAAGGCTGAGGAACTCCTTGTTTTGGCGGGAAAGGACCCCTCGATTCTGTATGAAGGATATGAAAACCTGGACCTGGACAAGGAGATTATCAGCTGGAGAAACATGCATCGGTCCTTCGTTCTGCTGGACAGCTTTTCCTCCTCGGACAGTTGTGGCTTTTCCTATGTCGCGACAAACGATTCCTTTGGGGAACCTTATACGGAAATGGGATACCGATATAAAAACTATGGCGGCTTTGTGGACGATGGCGGTATCATCCGAATCGTTTTGATAGTCACCGCGCCCGAGGATACGGACCGGGAGGACTTTTTTACCCTCTGTGAAACCGTCACCAATTCCATACGCTTTTCCGAACCGAAGGCCGGAGACAGCGTGGCCCAGGACACGGCTGAGGAGTTGCACGACAGCAGTTATGAGGAGTTTCCGGTCTATGGAGAGCCCCTTCCCGAGGAAGCGGACGAACTGCCCCTTGAGATAGAGGCGTATGAAAAACGATACACCCACCTCAACGCACCGGAGCTGCAGTATACATATGGCACAAATTCCCAGATACCCGACGATCTGTTTCAGGAGATTATTCAGTATATTCAAGCCGGCGACCAATGCTGGGCCCAGGCGGAATACACCAGCGCCAGTATAGAAAAAAATTTTGCCGGTTATGACTATGGCATGGACCTGGACTCGGCTATCGACGCTTATGAAGCCGCCTGCCTGCTTTTGGAGGCTTCCGAGTATACGGACACGCCGCTATACGATTATGTGAATCGTCTGTGTGTATTTGGTCCCTACCTGGGTTGAACAAATTTCCACTGGGAACGCACGAAAGGGCGGAGCCAAAGCTCCGCCCTTATCTTATTCTTATTCCTTTTCGAACACGTCCTTGCCCATCTCGCAGGTGGGGCAGACCCAATCCTCGGGGACCTGCTCCCAGGGAGTACCGGGGGCCACGCCGTTGTCGGGATCGCCGACGGCGGGGTCATAGACGTACCCGCAGGGGCATACGTACTTATCCATAACAGTATGTCCTCCCGCTCTTACTTGAAGAACCGCTCCAGCAGGCCCTTGAAGGCCTTGCCGTGGCGGGCCTCGTCCCGGGCCATCTCATGCACGGTGTCGTGGATGGCGTCCAGGTTGTACTGCTTGGCCAGCTTCGCCAGGGCGAACTTGCCGGCGGTGGCGCCGTTCTCGGCCTCGACCCGCATCTCCAGGTTCTTCTTGGTGCTGGTGGTCACCACGTCGCCCAGGAGCTCGGCAAACTTGGCGGCGTGCTCGGCCTCCTCATAGGCGGCCTTCTCCCAGTACAGGCCGATCTCGGGATAGCCCTCCCGATGGGCCACACGGGCCATGGCCAGGTACATGCCCACCTCGGTGCACTCGCCGGCGAAGTTGGCGTTCAGGCCGTCGATGATTTCCTTCTGAACCTCGGCGGGAACGTCCGCGCCAAAGGTCTTGCCCACGCCCACCACATGCTCGGCGGCCCAGGTCATATCCGCGCCCTGCTCCTTAAACTTCGCGCCGGGAACGCCGCACTGGGGGCACTTCTCCGGGGCGGTCTCTCCCTCATGTACATAGCCGCAGACAGGGCAAACCCACTTTTTCATAATCGTATTCCTCCTTAAAATGTAAGACCTCCTGGTCCTGTTCAGTTCGTGGTTTGAGTATAGCAGGTTCGGAGAAAGACTGCTAGTTGCAAATGTCACAAAATTAAAATTTGCGTGAAATTTACGGTTTGTTCTTAAATTCCAGCGGGACAAAAGCGGGAAACAGCCCGGTCAGGGGACCGGGCTGTTTTCGCGGGGCTTAGTCGTGGTGGTTGATCTCGTATTTCTGCTCCACTTCCTCCAGCCGGTCCAGATAGGGGCTTTCGGTGCAGCTCATAGAGGGGGCCTCGTTTTTGAATTTTTCCACGGTCATCATGCTGTCCCGGACGGGGCGAATGGTGCCCGCACCGGCCACGCAGCCGCCGGGGCAGCCCATGCCCTCCAGCAAATAGCCGTCCCGCTTGCCCGCCTTGGCCATGGCCAGCATCTTCCGGCAGTTTTTCAGCCCGTCGCCGTACTCAATTTTAATCTGCCGCTCCGGGTCGATGTGCCGGATGGCCTCCACCACGGCGGCGGCCACGCCTCCGCCCACGGCGAAGCCCCGGCCCATGCCGGTGCCCTCCTCCATCTCGTCCTCCGGGTTGGCCCGGAGCTTGGTAAAGTCGATGTCCGCCGCGTCGAAGATGCCCAGCATCTCCTCAAAGGTCAGCACGAAGTCCACGTCGGAGCGGATGGTCCGGCGGTTGGCCTCCAGCTTCTTGGCGGAGCAGGGCCCGATGAAAACCACCTTGGCGTCCGGGTGGTCCTTCTTCACCATCCGGGCGGTGATGACCATGGGGGTCAGAGCCATGGAGATATAGTCGGAGAACTCGGGGTAGAGCTTTTTCGCCATGACGCTCCAGGCGGGACAGCAGCTGGTGCCCATCCAGGGCTGCTTGGCGGGGACCTCCTCCAGGAAGTCGTGGGCCTCCTCCACGGTGCAAAGGTCCGCGCCGATGGCCACCTCCACCACGTCGTAGAAGCCCAGCACCTTCATGGCGGCGTGGAGCTTGGCGGGGGTGGCGTCCTTGCCGAACTGGCCCACGAAGGCCGGGGCCACGCAGGCCACCACCTTCTCGTTATTTTGCAGGGCCTGGCAGACCTGGTAAATCTGGCTCTTGTCGGCGATGGCGCCGAAGGGGCAGTTCACCAGGCACATGCCGCAGGAGACGCACTTGTCATAATTGATTTTCGCCCGGCCCAGCTCGTCGGATTCGATGGCGTCCATGCCGCACGCGGCGGCGCAGGGCCGCTCGATTTTGCTGATGGCCCGGTAGGGGCACTGGTTGAAGCACTTGCCGCATTTGATGCATTTGTCCTGGTCAATGTGGCAGTGCTTGTCCTTGTCCCGGTAGATGGCGTCCTTGGGGCAGACGTTCATGCAGGGGTGGGAGATGCAGCCCTGGCAGTTGTCGGTGATGCGCAGCTGCTTGGGGGGGCAGGCGTTGCAGGCGAAGGGGATGATGTTCACCAGGGGGTTCTGGAAGTGCTTCTGGGACTTCTCCGCCCACTGAAGGTCCTCGCTGACGGGAGTGGTCTCCCCGGCGAAGCGGATGTTCAGGCCCAGGGCCAGTCGGACCCGCTCCTGGACGATGGCCCGCTCCAGAAAAACGTCGTGGCGGTGCTTCGCCACGTCGCCCTGAATCATTTTCAGGGGAATCTGGTCCAGCAGGCGGGGGTCCCCGCCCTCCAGGGCCAGCTTGGCCACCTCTTTAAAGACTGTGCGGCGGATGTCGTCGACTGCGCTGTGTACACCTCTCATAGTCGTTTCCTCCTATTTTTCAGGCGGCGCTCTCCGCCTGTTCCTTGTGAAATATGTAACCAATCCGGTTCAACCCTATTATAGCGAAGGCTTCCCCACATTGCAAGAGGTTCTTGCTGGCAGGGGGCGTCCGCCGACGCGTTTTAACAAAAGGCGGCGCGCGCCGTGAGGAGCGGGCTCCGATCCGTCCTGTTTTCGGAGCGCCCGGCCCCCATCCCGGGGGACGGGACAGAGCCCGGCCCTCGCGGCCGAACCGAGCCGATGGGGACACGCCTTTGCCGGCGGCGGGCAAAAAAATCCGGCGAACGGGAAGGCCCGCCGCCGGCTGCAAAGAGGGAAAAGAAACAGAAAGAGAGGAAATCGTGTCTCCTCCGCGGAGGATGGTACTAGCATAACCGGGAAATTTGAAATCAATCTGGATTTTTTATAAATAAACTGTGAACCTTGCGAAAAAATCTTTCAGACAGCTTTCAGGCTGGGGCCGTAAAATTGACAAAACCGGATCCTGTAGGATATAATAAACGCCGATTACCCTTACATGAGATCGCGACGACTTTCCGGCGGACTGCCGCCGGCGTTAAACAGGAGGACGCTTCATGACCTGGAAAGAGAGACGGACCGTCACCATACTGCTGAGCATCATAGGGGTGCTGTTCCTGGCCTTGCTCATTGTTTTTGGCATGATTTACCGGGAGGGGCGGGAGGAGGCCCTGGCGGGAACGGATAGCGCTGTCGCCGGATTTGCCGCGTCCGGCGCCCCGGTGGATTCCGGGGCCTACACCGCCCTGCGCTGGTATAACGGCGCCGCCACCCTCTCCTTTGCCCTGGACGAGGAGGGGGAGTGGGTCTGGGCCGACGGGCCGGACTTCCCCTTGAACAGCGGCACGGTGACCTCCATTCTGGAGGCCCTGACGACCCTGAAATTCCAGCAGACGCTGCCTGCCGGGGAGAGCATGGCGGAATACGGCCTGGACACCCCCTCCGCCACCCTCACCGCCACGGCGGGGACCGGGGAGCAAACCCTGGCCTTCGGGAAAACCACCACCGATGGGGACAGCTATTACATGCGGATGAACGGGGACGAATCCACGGTCTACATCGTGGCCGATACCTTGATGAAGCTGATGCGGACCCCCATTTACGACATGTGCGCCCTGCCGGAGCTGCCGGACCTCAGCGAGAGAAACCTCCGGGCCATCACCATCCAGGGTCCCGCCCCGGAGCCGGAACCCTCTGAGGAGAACGGCGAGGAGGAAGAGGGGGGCCTGGAACCGGCGGAGGAGCCGGAGCGGCCCACGGTTACCCTGAACGCCCGGCGCTCCAGCGGGGAGGACCAGCCCGCCCTGTGGTTTGAGGGCAGCGACAACGTCACCGCCAGCCCCCTGCTGCAAGATTTGCTCTACGACCTGAAAACCATGTCCATGGCAAAATGCGTGGACTACTTCCCCAGCGAGGAGGCGGCGGAAATCTGCGGATTCCAAAGCGCCGACGCCATTTTGAAGGTGGAATACGCTGCGAACGGCATGGACCAGACCTTCACCCTCACCGTGGGGGCCCGGATGCCCGACGAGTCCGGGCGATACGTCCGCCTGGAAGAGGATGGGGCCATTTACGCCCTGTCCACCGACAGTGTGGACGCGCTGATGAGCATTTCCGTGGCCGGGACGCGGGGCGCGGCCCAGGAGCCCGCCCCGGCGGAGGGTCAGGAGGGAACCCCGGCGGAACCCCAGGAGTAAGGAGGTGCGCCCATGCGGGTGCTGGTAATCGAGGACGAGGCGAGGCTGGCCGCCACGCTTCAGGACCTGCTGGAGCTGGGCGGCTACACCGCCGATGTGCGCCATGACGGCGAGTCCGGCCTGGACGACGCCCTGACGGGCATTTACGATGTAATTTTGCTGGACGTGATGCTGCCCAAGCTGGACGGCTTCACCGTGCTGCGCCGCCTCCGGGAGGCGGGGAACGCCACGCCGGTGCTGATGCTCACCGCCCGGTCGGAGGTGGCCGACAAGGTGGAGGGGCTGGACCGGGGGGCGGACTACTATTTGACCAAGCCCTTCGACCCCAAGGAGCTGCTGGCCTGCGTCCGGGCCCTGACCCGGCGGCAGCCGGAGCTTCGAAACCCGGATTCCCTGGAGTTTAGCGGGCTGCGGCTGGACAAGAACAGCTTCACCCTGTCCTATGGAGAGCGGTCCGTCCGCCTCAGCCGGAAGGAGTTTGACATCTGCGAGCTGTTGATGCTGAACCGGAATCTGGTGCTGACGAAGGAATCGCTGCTGCTGAAAATCTGGGGCTATGAGTCCGACGCGGAGGACAACAATGTGGAGGTTTACATCTCCTTCCTCCGTAAAAAGCTGGCTCACCTCCACGCCAAGGTCCGCATCCGCACCATCCGCATGGTGGGCTACTGCCTGGAAGAGGAGGACTGAAACGTCCGTTTCGTCAACTGTGAGTTCCGCCCATCTTATCCACAGCCTTCTGGCGGTTTTACACAATTTCCACAAACTTATCAACAAGGGGTATGGGAGGCATGATTCGTAAGCTCCGGCTGAAATTTGTGGCCGTCTGCATGGCCATGGTCACCGCCGTGCTGGCGGTGGTGTGCTTCGCCATCTTCGCCGCCCTCCGGGGGAACGTGGAGGACTTGAGCCGGGAGGTGCTCCACCGGGTCATTCAGGAGGAGACCCTGCCTGGCGGGAGGAAGCCGGAAATCGGCGTGGAAATCGGCGGGGACAAGGTGCTGCTGCCCTATTTCACCGTCAGCGTCTGGCCCGGCGGCGGGGGGGCCTACACCGCCTACGTCACCGGCGGCACCTACGCCGCTCTGGAGGACACGGCGGAGCTCACCGCCATTTTAGAGGACTGTTTGAACCAGGAGCCCCCGGAGGGCGTGATTCAGAGCTACAGCCTCCGCTATCTTCGGCGGGACAACGGGCTTTACCGGCGGCTGGCCTTTGTGGATATGTCCATGGAGCGGGCCATGCTCCGGGAGATGATGGGCTCTTATCTGCGTATCGCCCTGGCGGCCTTTCTGCTGCTGCTGGGGGTATCGGTCATCCTGGCCCGGTGGGCGACGGGGCCGGTGGAGCGGGCCTGGGGCCAGCAGCGCCAGTTCCTCTCCGACGCCTCCCACGAGCTGAAAACGCCGCTGACGGTGATTCTCTCCAACGCGGAGCTCCTCTCCGCCCTGCCCCTGGAGGAGCGGCCCGCCCGGTGGACGGACAACATTCTCTCCGAGTCCCACCAGATGAAGCGCCTGGTGGAGGAGATGCTGACCCTGGCCCGGGCGGACAACCTGGCCCTGCCTCCCGTGCTGGCGGAGGTCTCCTTGTCCGACGTGGCGGAGGACTGCGCCCTGGCCTTCGAGCCGGTGGCCTTTGAGGCGGGGAAGCCCCTGGAGTACCATGTGGCGGAGGGCGTCACGGTGCTGGGGGACGGGGATAAGCTCCGGCGGCTGGTTTCCATCCTGCTGGACAACGCCGTGAAGTACGGCGCGGAGGGGGGAACCATCACCCTGGCCCTGGAGCGGACGGAGCGCCAGGCAAGGCTGACGGTATCCAACCCCGGGGAGCCCATCCCGGCGGAGCAGCTCAGCCGGCTTTTTGAGCGGTTCTACCGGGCGGACGCCTCCCGGGGGGAGAAGAGCGGCTTCGGCCTGGGGCTGAGCATCGCCGCGGTCATTGCCCAGGAGCACAAGGGAACCTTGAAAGCTGAGAGCGGCGGGGAAGGGACGCGGCTTTTGCTTACTCTGCCGCTGAGAAAATAGGGCTTTAGCGCCTTGACCTTTGGGCGCTTTTACGGTAAAATAGAAGCATCCCAGCCAGGAAAGGAGCGTTTCAGCATGGGAATGACAGACAGCCAATTCAAGGCCTTTATCTGTTTTGTGCTGGACAGCTTGCGGGAAGTGAAAAAGGAAAAGGACCCGGCGGCGCGTGAGGAAAGGCTGAACAAAGTCATTGACAACCTGCAAAAGGCCCTGGAGGACTGACATAGTGGAAAGGCGGGGAGCTTCCCCGCCTTTTTTAATCGTAAGAAATTCTTAAGAATTTTGTCAAGCCGTTCGTAAGATTTGCCTGCTATCCTATACACAGCTCAAGGGAGGAAGCCCGATATGAACGAATGTATTTTAGTCGTGGATGACGACCCGGAAATTGTGAACGCCATCGCCATCACCCTGGAGCGGGAGGGCTATCCGGTCCGCAGGGCCTATGACGGCCTCCAGGCCGTGGATGAATGCCTGGACCCCGCCGTGAAGCTCATCCTCATCGACGTGATGATGCCCAGGCTGGACGGCCTCAGCGCCCTGCTCCGCATCCGGGAAAAGCGGAACCTGCCGGTGATCGTCCTCTCCGCCAAAAGCGAGGACACGGACAAAATCCTGGGCCTTTCCATGGGGGCCGACGACTACGTGACCAAGCCCTACAATCCCCAGGAGCTCATCGCCCGGGTGCGAAGCCAGCTTCGGCGGTACACGTCTCTTGGCGACGTGCACGCCGAGGGGCGGCAGGGCCTTCTGGTGAACGGGCGGCTCAGCTACGACCCCGCCGGGCGGATTCTCCGGGCCGACGGGGACGAGGTGAAGCTCACCCCCACGGAGACGAAGATCGTGGACCTGCTCTTCCGCCACCCCGGGCAGATTTTCCCCGCCGAGGAAATCTACCGCCGGGTGTGGAACGAGGACGCGTTTTCCTGCGAGAACACGGTGATGGTTCACATCCGCCGCATTCGGGAAAAGATCGAGCTGAATCCCAAGGAGCCAGATTACATTAAGGTGGTGTGGGGCATTGGATACAAAATGGAACAACACGGATAAGGACCCCGGCGAGGCCCTGGAACGGTTCGTGGCGGAGGAGGTCCGGGAGGCCGCGGCGGCAGGGAAGGGCGTGAAGGTCCTCCGCCCCGGCGGGCGGGTCAAGGCGCTGGTTGGTTTCCTGGCCTTCTTTCTGGGGATGACGCTATTCCTCTCCGCCCTGGGGGCTTTGGGAAACCGGATCGCCTGGGAGCGGGACCCCTCCCCCCGATGGGAGTGGGACTGGCAGGAGACGGACGCCTTCCGGGACGAGGTTTCCCACTATCTCCGGGAGTTTTTGACCATCGGAGCCGGGGGAGCAGTGGACTTCTACGATGGAGTGTACTACTGGGACGGCGGTTACAACGGCGCGGTGGTGGAGCAGGAGGCCATTCGGACCTGGTGGGGCTTTGGCGAGGTTGCGGAAGCCACGACGGTGGACCAGGGAACGCTGGAGCCCGTTTTCCCGGCGGAGCCGGAGAAGGAACCGGAGAAGGAACCGGACGCGGCCTATCAGACGGACAAGAACGTTCTCTACTACATCCAGAGCGGAGAGGGGAAGGAGCGAAAGATCTATACCAATACCGACCCCACCAAGGATGAGCAGGGCCGCCTGATGGCCCGGTCCCTGCGGGAGTATAACTTCTATCTCCAGTTTAAGGACGGCAAGGTCTCCATCCGGAAAGGTCTCCAAGACCTGGACGTCTACGGAAGCGGCATCTACGACGGGGATTCCAAATGGTTCGTCCCCGGCTATGACAATTTCCCCGTCAGCGAGGACCTGGAGGGCGTGACAGTTTACATGGCCGTCCGGCAGACGCCGGAGCGGTACTACGGCGTGAACTACAAAAACGGCGGGACCTATTACAACAGCGCCTTTTACAGCCTCGCCCGACAGGTGGAGGAAAGCGAGTCCTTCTACAAAACCCAGGGCCTGCTGCTGTTCATCGCCATGTGGTGCCTGGTGGTCTGGTGCTTGCTGCGCAAATCCGTGGAGCCGGTGAACCGGAAAATCGCCTCCTGGACGGTCCATGTCTGGACGGAGGCCCGCTTCCTGCTGGTAACGGCGTGCCTGCTGTGGGCCCTCCTGCCGGGACTTCTCAATCTCGACCTGGTTTATGAGCTTCTCTACAGCTATAGTTACGGCTGGGAGGACGGGTATTCCTTCGCCGCCTGGGGCATGGCGGTTGTCCGGCTGGTTACCATGAACGTCCCGGCCCTCATCGCCCTCTTTTGGCTGTGGCGGCTGCTTCGCAACGATCATCAGCAAAACCCCAGGGAGGTCCGGAGGTCCCTCCTCCGCACTCTTTTTCGCTCCCTCCGGGCAAGAGAGTTGAAACGGCCTGTTGAGAAGCGGCTGTCTCGGAGCGGCGGCCTGGTGTTGCTGGCGCTGCTGACGTATTTTGCCCTCTCCCTGTTCCCAATGGCCGTCCTGGTCAATTTTGTGCGCGTCCATCCCGGTATTTGGGGGTGGTGCCTGCTTCTTCTGGCCTGCCTTTTGGAGGCGCTGCTGGTATGGGCCCTTTACAGCGCCTGGCGGAGCCGGGGGCTGGCAAGGGATATCGCCGCCCTGGCGGACCAGGTGGAGACCGTCCGGGCCGGGGACCTGGAGAGGCCCCTGGTCCTCCCGGAGGACGCGGACCTGCGGCAGACGGCGGAGAGCCTCAACGACATCCAGGCGGGCATGAAGGCCGCCCTGGCGGAGCAGACCCGCAGCGAGCGGATGAAGGTGGAGCTGGTGAGCAACGTCTCCCACGATTTGAAAACCCCCCTGACCTCCATCCTCTCCTACGCGGAGCTCCTCCGGCAGGAGGACCTGCCCCCGGCGGCGGCGGACTACGCAAAGATCATCGACCAGAAGGCCCAGCGGCTGAAAACCATGGTGGAGGATGTGTTTGACATCAGCAAGGCGGCGGCGGACCAGCTCCCCGTCCACCTGGAACGGCTGGACCTTGCCAAGCTCCTCCGCCAGACCCTGGCAGACCTGGACGGGCCCATTCAAAAGAGTGGCCTGACCTTCAAGGTGGAGCTTCCCGGGGAACCTGTCATGATCACCGCCGACGGCAGGCGGCTCTACCGGGTTTTCCAAAACCTCATCGACAACGCCCTGCGCTACGCCCTGGAGGGCAGCCGGGTCTATCTCAAATTGAAAACGGCGGAGGGAACCGCCGAGGCCAGCGTCCGCAACACCTCCCGCAGCGAGCTGCCGGAGGGGGTGGATTTCACCGCCCGGTTCGTCCGGGGGGATTCCAGCCGCACCGACGGCGGCAGCGGCCTGGGGTTGAGCATCGCCAGCTCCTTCACCGAGGCCTGCGGCGGCGCGTTTCGCGTGGAGACGGTGGCGGATCTCTTTACGGCAGTGGTGGCGTTCCCCACGGGACAGGAAGGACAAGAGGCGTGATCGCAATGAAAAAGACCGCGGCGGGACGAAGGACTGCGCGGCGGGTCAAAGCGGCTCTCTGGAGCGCGCTGCTGGCGGCATGCCTGGCCGGGCGCGCCGCCCCGGCGGAGGCCTGGGACAGCGGCGGGCTTGCCCGCGCCCAAGACGGCTCCTATGCCCCCAGCGGAACGCTGGTGGGCGTGGAGGTGATTCAAAATCCCGGGCCGGCCACCGCCGTGACCGGAGACGGGGAGCCGCCGGCGGAGGAACGGAAGGCGATAGCGGAGTCCTACGCGCCCTTCGGCGTCACCTATGACGCCGGGGAGGATCAGTGGTATTACAACGGAGAGGCGGTGTGATTTCTCCGGGACGTCTTGATTTCCAACGGGGAGAGCCTGACCGGCGGGGGCTTCCACGGCGTCATGCGGACCCTGAACAGCGAGAGGGGGACGGTCCGCGTTGAGGCCGTCCGGGACTTCGCCCGGCCGGATTCCCTTGGGTACGGGACCCTGACCGGCTTTCGATTACTGGAGAACGAATGAACATATAAAAAGCGGGAGAGGCTTACACCTCTCTCGCTTTCGCTTCCGGGCAGTACAGCACCTGCACCCCGCAGTCGTCCCGGAGCTTCTCCCGGCGGACGCTCTCCGCCAGAATCAGCCCCGCCAAATCCTGGGGATCCTCCCCCGTCCAGCCCGCCAGGAGGTTTAAAAGCCACTCGTCCTCCGCCGGATCCGCCACGCCGTCGCTGACCATGACGGCGAAGCCGCCGGGGGCCAGGGGGGCTTTCGTCACGTCCGGCGGCGGGCCCTGGAGTCCCACGGGGAGGCTGGCCCCGGTAACCCGCCGGACCACGCCCCCCCGCTTTAGGTAGCTGGGGGCCGCGCCGCACTTGTAGAAGGACGCCTCCCGGGCCCTGGGGTCGTAGACGCACAGGTCCACGGTGGTGAAGGCCCCGGACTCCGCCCCCCGGAGGCTCATGGCGGAGTTCAGGGTTTTCAGCGCCGCCTCCGGGGCCACCCCCGCCTCCAAAAACTGCTGGAGCAGACGGCAGACCAGGGCGGACTCCTTCCGGGCGGGCTCGCCGCTGCCCATGCCGTCCGCCAGCAAAAGGCACCATTGGCCCTGGTCCGTGCGGAAGGAGGCCACGGTGTCTCCGCAGACCGTCTCCCCCTCCTTGGGCCGGAGGGCGGCCCCCACCCGGCAGGGGCTTCCCGCCGCCATGGCGGGGGCGGCGGCCTCCAGCCCGGCGGCGGTGGCGGTCAAAAGCTCCGAGAGCTGGGCGTACTGGCCCCGGGCGCTGCGGCGGGTCTCCTCCAATTGCCGCCGGTACTGCCGCCGGAGGAGAAAGGCGGAGAGCTCGCTGTTGATGGCGGCTAAAAGGTCCGGCAGGTGGATGCAGCGGCCGGTGAAGTACTCCGGGAAATCCTTGGCTAGGGCCCGGCCCCGCTCCAGCAAGTAAGGCGTCGCGTCGTTCATGGCGTTGAAGGTGCCGGTGTAGTCCTTTTGCCAGCAGAGCTCGCACAGGGCGCAGCCCCGGCAAACCTTCTCCGCGGAGCGGTCAAAGACAATGGCGGGGTTTTCGTCCGCCGGGGGGGGCGTGGAACGGCCAATGCTGTCGTACAGGTCCCGGAGGGCCGCCGCCGCCCGGTCCAGCCGCTGCCGCCAGGGGGCGGGGGCCTCCTCCGGCTCCTCCTTTCGCGCGGGGGGGATGGCGGGCCGGACCCGCTTCCCCGCCACAAACCGCCCCGGCAGGGCCAGAAACAGCCCCGTCCCCGCCGCCGCCTCCGGCAGTAGGGGCAGCGGGCTTCCCTCCGCCAGGGCCACCGCTCCGGCGGAGGCCAGGAAGGCCAGGGCCGCCCAGGGGCGCCGCCGCCCCTGGCGGCTCCCCGCCGCCAGGCCCGCCAGGCCCAAAGCGGCGGTGAGGGGCAGGCGGCTTCCGCAAAGCTCCGCCGTCAGTCCCAGCCCCAGACCGAAGGCCGCCCCGGCGGCGGCCCCCCGGTCATAGGCCGCCAGGGCCGCCAGGAAACACAATAGGGCCCGGGCGGGGGAGAAGCCCAGGATTTCCAGACCCTCCACCGCCGTCACCAGGGCCCCGGCCAGGAAGATGAGGCCGTCTACGATTTCCCGGCCCTCCCCGCCCCGGAGGAGGGGGAAGAACAGCCATGCGGAGGCCACCAGCAACCCCACCGCCGCCAGACAGTCCGCCAGCCGCTCCAGGGGGGAGAGGGACTGGAGTATGTAAATGCCCTCCACAGTGACATAAAGCCCCGCGGCCGTCAGGGCCAGAGGCCGGGGCCGGGAGGGAATCCAGGTGCCCCCCAGGGCCGTGGAGGCGGCGAGAATGAGCACCGCCACCGCCAAAAAGGGCAGGGCCTTGGCAAAGGGGAGGAACAGCGCCGCCCCGGCAAAGGCCCCCGCCAGGGCCGCGCCCCCCTCCAGACCCGGCCCTGCCGCCGCCACCCAGCCCAGGGCGAAGGGGGCGGCGCCTCCGGCGGTCTGTCCGGCGGTCAGCGCCGCCGAGAGAAAGAAGCGGACGCCCAGATTCACCAGCCGTCCGGCCCGCTCCCGTTCCAATATCAGCTGTCCGTTTGCCACAGCCTGTCCCTCCTCGAAGTGTTGTTCTCCCATTGTAGCGCCGGAGGGAGGAGAAACCCGTCGGGAAAGGTGCCGGGAGGATTTTCCCGGCGGAAAATCAGGATGGCATCTGCCGGGACGCTGTGCTACAATGGGAAAAACGATTCCCAACCAGCGGTTGGGTGGGGGAAATCCACCGGCGGTTCCTGGAAAAACCGGGGCGGCGGCGGTATAGTGCGGGAAGAAAGGGGAGGGGAACATGGACCAGAGCCGAATTGGAACCTTTATTATGGAGCGCCGGAGGGAGAAGGGGCTGACCCAGGCCCAGCTGGCGGAAAAGCTGAACATCACCGACCGGGCCGTGTCGAAATGGGAGACGGGCAAGAGCCTGCCGGACTCCTCCATTATGCTGGAGCTGTGCGGGATTTTGGACATCACGGTGGACCAGCTTCTCCACGGCGGGAGGGAGGCCGAAGCGGCCAGCCCGGAGGCGGCCCCGCCCCGAAAACGGGGGCAAGGGCGGTTCCCCCGCCGGGGAGAGCGGCGCTGGTGGCTGGCCGTCCTGCTGACCGGGGGGATTTTGATGGGGATTCTGACCTGCTTGATCTGCGACACGGCGCTTTCCGGCGGCCTGAGTTGGTCGCGGATTGTGACCGTTTCCGCGGGATACGGGTGGGCGGTTCTCCTTCCCCTCATCGTCCTGAACGGGGGAGGAATGGCGGGAAGCCTCCTGGCCCTCAGCCTGTTCACGGTTCCCTACTTATATGGACTAAGCCGTCTGCTGAACGTGAACGCGGTGTTTTCCGTGGGGACGGTGATGACGGTGATCTCCCTTTTGTTTTTGTGGGCGGTTTACGCCGTGTTCAAACGAAGGGGCCGGAACGCCGTTTCCTTGGGGTTCGCGTGTTTGCTGCTGGCGGGGCTGGCAGCCGCCGTCAACGGGACGCTGTACCTTCTGGGGACCACGCCTCCGCCGGACGCGTGGAACGGGATAAGCGTCCTTCTCCTGCTGCTGGCGGCGGCGGTGTGCTTTACCTGGCGGCGGAGAGGGGATGGTGTTTCGGACACCGACGCCTGAGACGGATCGTTTTTTGGGCGAGGAGAAGGTATGTGGGGAATGGCGGATGGAAGCCGCGGCATGTTTGCCAAGGGGCGATAAAAGGCGGGAGGCTTCCCAAGGGGAAACCTCCCGCCTCTTTTTGGCGTTTGTCCGTCCTCAGTCCGCCAGGGTCAGGTCTCCGGGCTTCACCCAGCCCACCCTTCGGCAGAGCTCGTTGATCAAGGGGCAGAGCACGGCGGGGAGAACGAAGGAAATCAGAATCAGACCCGCCCAGTCCATGGCCCCGGGGACGATGGCCGCCGCCCCATTGGCGAGAGCCTGTTCGCTGGGGGCAAGCCATCCGGTCCAAACCCCCAGCTGGCCGCAGAGGCCACAGGTGCCCATGCCGGAGTTGATGGCCGCGCCGTTCATCTCCAGGCGGAACAGGCAGGTGGCCAGGGGGCCGGTGATGGCGGAGGCCGCCGTGGGGGCAATCCAGATTTTGGGGTTTCGCACGATGTTGGGCATTTGCAGCATAGAGGTGCCCAGGCCCTGGCTCACCAGGCCACCCCAGCCGTTTTCCCGGAAGCTTATGACGGCGAAGCCCACCATCTGAGCGCAGCACCCCGCCACGGCGGCCCCTCCCGCCAGGCCCGTCAGCCCCAGGACGGAGCAGATGGCGGCGGAAGAGATGGGCAAGGTCAGCGCCACGCCCACCAGCACGGAGACCAGGATGCCCATGAGGAAGGGCTGAAGCTCCGTGGCCCGCATGATGAGCCCGCCGAAGGCGCTGGCAATTCCGGCGATAGGGGGCGCGATGACCCAGGCCGCCCCAATGCCCACCAGGGTGGTGACAATGGGGGTCGCCAGAATGTCCACTTTCGTCTCCTTGCTGACGGCCTTGCCGCACTCGGCGGCCAGGATGGCCACCAGGAGCACCGCCAGAGGACCTCCGGCCTTGCCCAGGGCATTGCAGGCGTAGCCTACTGTCGCCAGGGAGAAGAGGACCATGGGCGGGGCCTGGAGCGCATAGCCAATGGCCACGGCCATGGCCGCGCCGCTCATGAAGGAGGCCATGCCCCCGATGGTATAACCAACCTTGTTGATGGTGATGATTTCGGCTGTCAGAAAGCCGATGTGGAACTGGGAGCCCACGGTGTTGAGGATGGTGCCGATGAGCAGGGAGCAGAAGAGGCCCTGGGCCATCGCCCCCAGAGCGTCGATGCCGTAGCGGCGGGCGGAGAGGACGATGTTCTTGCGTTTGAGGAACGCCTTGACGTTTTCCATGGGAAGCACCTGTTTCTTTCGTAGAATTTCGGGTTTGGGCACGGCCGCCGGGCGGGTAAATGGCCGTGCGAAATAGGCCTTACAGGTGTCAAGACACCTGTAAGGCCTATCATACGCGCCCGGAGAGGTTTTGTCAAGAGGAGGGCCGTCAAGTTTGGCTTCCCGGAGCCGGGATTCCTTGTAGATTTTTGCCGAAAGCTGTGGAACAGTGAATCCGCTGCCGGCCCTCCGCGGTGAGAGGAGGTGAGCCGGTTGGAATCCTTGCTGGGTTTGGCCACTTCTGTTGTGGCGGACGTCATCGCTTATTTCGTCTGCAAATAGCTGGACAGAAAGTAATGACAGCGGCAGCCTAAAATGGAACCCCCGGAAGTGCGCGCTTCCGGGGGTTCCGCTTTGGTGAGCCTGGAGTCGTCCTGGGTTTGGTCGGTCTCCGTGGTGCTTTTGTTATAGCGCCCCGGAGACGCGAAGTCAAGGCCGGATTTTACTCCGCCCGGCGGGGCCGGTTTTCCAGCAGGGCGTCGAAGGTTTTGGAGAGCCCCGGCCAGTCTACCTTCCGCCACCAGCTTTCGAAGTAGTCCGCCCGGCGGTTTTGGTAGTCCAGGTAATAGGCGTGCTCCCACACGTCGCACAGCAGCAGAGGGGCCAGGGGCAGAGGCGTGTCCTGATTGGGGGTCTTGACCACGGACAGCCGTCCCTCGCTGTCGCTGACCAGCCAGGCCCAGCCGGAGCCAAACTGCCCCAGGGCGGCGTTCTTCATGGCGGCTTTCAGTCCGTCCAAATCCCCGAAATCCCGGCTCACGGCGTCCGCCAGGGGGCCGGAGGGCGCGGACACCGGGCCCGGGGCCAGGGTTTTAAAGTAGAGATCGTGGTTGTACACGCCCCCGGCGTTGTTCCGCACGCCCTGGCGGATGTCCTCCGGCAGGCGGGGCCACTCCTGTACTAAGCGCTCCAGGGGCCAGTCCTGGACCTCCGGGTGCGTCTCCAGGAGCTTGTTCAGATTGTCGATATAGGTTTGAAAGTGCTTGTCGTGGTGGAAATGCAGCGTCCGCTCCCCAATCTCCGGCAGCAGGGCGTCGTAGCCGTAGGGCAGGGGCGGCAGGGCGAAGGGGTAATGTGCTTCCATAGGGTTCTCCTTTCATGGCGATTGCTTCGTATAGTATATGTGAAGGGCGGGCCTGGCATACAGAGAGAAAATTTTGAAAAAATTTCTGCAAAGTTTGGAACAAACGCCATCGCTCCATCGTCTATAATAGGGGAAACCAAAGACGGCACAGGAAAGAAGAGAGAGAAGCATGAAGCAGTTTATCTGGATGCTCTGCGGAATATTTGTCTCCGGGCTGCTGCTGGGGACCCTCAGCGCCTGCGGGGCGGAGCCCCTGGAAATTCCCGATCGCCCCCTGGAGGAGGTGAACATCTCCGCCCTGGGCTGTCCCGGGCCGGAGGTGACGTACCCGGAACCTGTTGGATAACCAATGCAATACAAGGAGGAAATTACGATGAAAAAGCTACTGTCCGTACTGCTGACCCTGGTGGCCCTGTCCGCCGCGCTGTGCGTCACCGCCGCGGCGGCGGAGACGGAGGCCGCCCCCGAGGCGGAAGAGCCCGAGAAGCTCCCCCCCTTCGTCCAGGTCTGGGGCAAGGTCTCCCCCTGGGAGGGGGAGGGCATTTACCTCAAGAACGACGACAAGGACAGCCATTTGAATGAAGTGGTCATCCACCCCGGCGACGCTCCGGCGGTAGACGGGGCCACGGGCCTGCCCCTGGATTTGGAGAAGGTGGAGGAGGGGGATACCCTCTATGTCTGGACAGGCCCCGCCATGGCGCTGAGTATGCCGCCTCAGATGTCCGCCCTGGTGATTGTGGGCAACGTTCCCGCCGGCGCGGCCGCGCCGGAGTTTTGTGAAATCGCCCAACGGGCCGTGTCTCCCGCGCCTGGCGATAAGGGCAACCCCACCTTCGCGCTTACCGGCGGCGAAACGCTGGAGGTGACGGACAAGACCGTCTACACCCCCTGGCTGACCCGCCAGATGGTGCGGATGGAGGACCTGAACCCCGGTGACCGGGCGCTGGTCTGGAAGGGCAAAAACGGCGCGGCGGAGAAGGTCCAGCTGCTCCCCGGCGTGTACCAGGGCTATGTGTCCACCTTCGCCACCATGCACGACGTGCGCGTCGCGGTCAACGGCGGCTTTGACGAGGAGCGGGACCAGGGAATTCCCCAGTTCTCCGGCCAGCGGACGGACAAGGGCGTGATGGCCCCCATCCGGGGCGTTGCCGAGGCCGCCGGGTATGAGGTCCGCTGGGACAAGGCCCTGGGCGTTGTGGTAAGCCGGGACGGCGAGACGGTCTTCTCCGTCCAGCCCGGCGCGGAGACGGTCCAGACACCCGAAGGGGAGGGCTATCTCTCCGCCTCCTGCCTCAAGGAGGGCGGCGTCACCTACCTGCCTCTGGAGGACCTGTGCCATTGGCTGAACCTGTATCTGTCCTGGGGATAAGGGCTTTTCTGAACGGAATAAAAAGGGAAACCGCGCCGGCAACAGAAAGGTTTGTTGCCGGCGCGGTTTTTTCGCAATATCCCAAGCTTGGTAACGCGTTAAAGTTCTGTTTGCTTATGTTTTCTTTCAGGAGAAAGTAAGCTCAAACCGCGCGCCGGGGTCTCCGGCAAAGACGATCAGGCCGCCCTCGGATAGCTTGGCGGAGTCATCGTCCCACAAAACGGAGGAGGCCACAATCCTGCCCTTGGCGTCGTAGACCCAGAAGCCCGCGTTTTGGGGCATCTGGACGGTCATGGTCTTTCCGTCGCCATTCTCCCCAACCTTGTACCAGCGGGCATAGCCGTCGGGCTGGATGGTGGAGGCAACTTTGCCCTCACTTCCGGTGGAGAGGGTGGGGGCGGCGTTCATGTCCATGTAGATGCCGCCGTTGGACTGGTGGAACCAGAGGACCCCCTTTTCGTCCCGGCGGATTTCCAGGTCGCTGCCGTCCCGCCCGGCGGTGCCGGGGGCCTGGATGACGTAGCGGAGGTGGGTTTCATCCTCAATGCGCAGAGCGCCGACGTAGCCCGGGGCGCTTTGAACGACGCCGGGCTCCACCTGGAGCAGGGCCCCCAGAGAGGCATAGACCTGAGAGCTGTAGCGCTCGTTCATGGGCAGGACGGCCCCGCCCATGATGGAGTTCCATTTCTCCTGGAGGGCCGGGTCCACGGGATTTTCCGGCAGCTTCATGGCAGCGTAGTTGGACGCGGGCAGGTAGCCCAGGCCGGAGAGATCGCTGAGGGCCCACTGGTAGAGATAGGTCTGGCCGTTGTCCTCCTTCACCAGACGAAGCGCGGAGGTCCCCTCCTCATCCCGGAAGGAGCCGTCGTCGTGGTAGTAGAAGGTCAGGCTCGGAACCTGGGGCATGGCAGGGTAGCTCATGACAAGGGTTCCGTCCTCCGACAGCTCCACCTTGTAGATGGACAAGGAGCCGTAATAGCCCGCGCTGTCCAGCAGCTCCTTGGGCATGGCGGCCTTTTGGGCCTTGGGGAGACGGAGGCGGAGCTCCACCACCTCCTGGCCCGCCCCCGTCAAAATGGGAATGAGCATCTGGGAGGCGGCCATCTCGTTGTAAGTGGACACGCCGCCGGAGGTGAGGACTGCCGCCGCCAGCTTTTTCTCCGGCAGAACCACCAGCCCGGCGTGGTAGTACTGGGTATCGCCGCCCTTCACCAGGGCGGTGACATCGTTGAGGTCAAAGGGATACCACTCCACGTTGTCCCAGCCCAGGCCGAAGGCCAGAGCGTCGGGGCCCTCCTCGGGCCAGAGGCCGTTGGCGTACTCCGGAGCGGCCATGTCATCCAGGGAGGACTTTTTCAGCAGTCCCTGCTTGGTGAGGGCCCCGCCGAAGGTGGCCAGGTCCTCCGCCGTGGCGTAGAGCCCGCCGGCGCCCACAACGCCCAGGCAGTCCTTGGGCAGGGGACGCTGGTCCCCGGGCTGGTAGATGTCCGCCCGGCGGCTTTCAAAGTCGTCGCTGGGGAAGTAGGTTTCCTTCAGGCCAACCTTGTCAAAGATGTTGGCCTGAAGATACTCGTGGAAGCTGGTGCCCGCCACGGCCTCCACCACCAGCTCCGCCAGGGTGAAGCCGTCGTTGCAGTAGACGCTGTACGCGCCGGGGTCCGCCTTGAGGCGCTGGGTGGAGAGGCGGTCCAGCAGCTCCGTGGTGGCGATGGGGCTGGGATCGTCAAAGAGCATGCCGCTGCCGAAGGAGGAGCCCATCAGGCCGGAGGAGTGGTTCAGCAGCATCCGGACGGTGATGTCCTTATAGCGGGGGTCCGCCATTTTAAAGGCGGGAAGGTATTTCACCACGGGCTGGTCCAGGTCCAGCTTCCCGCTTTCCGCCAGCTGCATGACGGCCACGGTGGTGTAAATCTTGCTGACGGAGCCGATGCCGTAGACGGGGCTTTCGCTGTCCAGCGGGGCGCTGCCGCCGCCCTTCGCGGCCTGATGGGAGCCGGAGGAGACGATCTTTCCGTCCTGCCAGATGGCCCAGCTGGCCTGGGTGGCCTGACCATAGGTCATGGCGCTGCCGACGGTGGCCCGGGCGGCCTTGTCCAGGGCGGTCTCGCCGCTTTCCGCCGCCGAGACGGGGAGGACAAGGCTCAGGCTCAGGACCAGCGCCAGCAGCAGGGCGCTGAGGGTTTGGGTGTTGTGTTTCATGTTTGGTTTCCTTTCCCGCCCCGGCCTTTTGGCGGGGCGCACATGAGGGTTACGCTCTTAAGAATACACCTTCCACCAGGGGGAATGTCAAGAGGATTGCGGGTGAAAAGCACAAATTTCGTTTCCGGACGCCTGCCGGGAACGAAAATTTGCAAAAAGGCTTGCGCTTTTTCATGAGCTGTGGTATATTGCATATGTTAGAGTAAGATGGAAGCTAAGGTAAGGAGTGGACCGGCGGTCCGCTCCTTCTTTTGGCAATTTTCCCTTCCTTAAAAATGCTTTGGAGGACCGCCAATTTATGAAGAAGATCACCGAACTTACCGCGGAGCTGGCCGCGCCCGCCGTCGCGGAGGCAGGCTGCGCCCTCTGGGATGTGGAATATGTCAAGGAGGGCGGGACCTGGTACCTCCGTGTCCTTCTGGACAAGGAGGGCGGCGTGGACATTCTGGACTGCGAGGCCGTGTCCCGGAAGCTCTCGGACCTTTTGGACGAGGCGGACCCCATTGAGGGGAGCTACACTCTGGAGGTGGGCTCCGCCGGGGCGGAGCGGGCCTTGAGGCGGCCCGGGGACTTCGCCCGGTTTTTGGGCAGTCCCGTGCTGGTGAAGCTCTACCGCGCCATGGACGGGCAGAAGGAGATTCCCGGCGTTCTCACGGCGTATGACCCGGAGAGCGGGGCCGTTACCGTGGAGGCGGGAGGCGTGTCCCGGAGCTTTGAGAAGAAGGACGTGGCCCTGGTCCGCCTGCGGGTGGAATTTTAAGCGGCTGTTAGTATGTGAAACGTATTTCTATAATAAGGAGAATCGGCAAAGATGAGAGGCAAGAAGCAGAAAGAACCCGCCGGTATGAACCCTGGGGAGATCTTCGCCGCCCTGGAGCTTTTGGAGCAGGAGCGGGGTATCCCCAAGGAGGCCATGCTGGAAAAGGTCATCAAGGCCATCACCACCGCCTACCAGCGGGACCACAAGGATGTGGAGGAGGAAAACATCGTCGTGGAGGCGGACGAGGTCCACAAGGAGCTGCGCATGTTCATCCGCAAGACCGTGGTGGACGAGGAGGACTACGTGGACCCCTTCAACGAGATGTCCCTGGAGGAGGCCAAGGCCCTCTCCGCCCGGTATGAGATCGGGGACGTGGTGAACATCCCGGTGGACAAGATGGAATTCGGCCGCATCGCCGCCGGAAACGGCAAGCAGGTCATCATCCAGGGTCTGCGGGAGGCGGAGCGAGGCAAGGTCTACGACGAGTTCAACTCCAAGCAGCACGAGATTCTCACCGGCGTGGTCACCCGCGTCGACCCCCGGAACGGCGGCGCGTCTTTGCGCATCGGCACCGGCGCGGAGTCCACAGAGGCCCTGCTGCTGGCTGGGGAGCAGGTTCCCGGCGAGCCTCTGGAGGAGGGGATGCACATCAAGGTCTATGTGGTGGACGTGCGCCACTCCACCCGGGGGCCCCAGGTGCTCATCTCCCGGACCCATCCGGGCTTGGTGAAGCGGCTCTTTGAGCTGGAGGTGCCGGAGATTTTCGACGGCTCCGTGGAGGTGCGGTCCATTGCCCGGGAGGCGGGCAGCCGCACGAAGATGGCCGTTTGGTCCCGGGAGGAGAACGTGGACCCCATCGGCGCCTGCGTGGGCCCCAGGGGCCAGCGGGTGGCCGCCATTGTCGACGAGCTCCGGGGAGAGAAAATCGACATCATCAAGTACAGCGAGGACCCCGCCGAGTTCATCGCCGCCGCCCTGGCTCCCGCCGACGTGGTGGAGGTGCGCATGGC
Source organism: uncultured Oscillibacter sp. (assembly GCA_948916585.1). Classification (GTDB taxonomy): domain Bacteria; phylum Bacillota; class Clostridia; order Oscillospirales; family Oscillospiraceae; genus Oscillibacter. The sequence continues at coordinate 46,149 of CAQXTN010000003.1, forward strand.
GGAGGAGGGGGTCAAGGCCTGCCGCTGTGTGGTGCCCGACGATCAGCTGTCTTTGGCCATCGGCAAGGAGGGGCAGAACGCCCGCCTGGCGGCCCGGCTCACCGGCTATAAAATCGACATCAAGCCCCAGAGCTACCAGCCCGGAGAGGACGAGGAGCTCTTCCCCGTGGAGAGCTCGGCGGCTTTGGAGGACGCGGACAAAGAGGACTTCGCGGAGGGGGAGGCCCCGGAGGGCGGAGAGACCCCGGAGACCTCCGCGGAATAAGCTTGGCGCGGCGACAGGCCGCTTGGAGAGAAAGGGGGGACCCGTGTGCCCAAGGTGAAAAAGATTCCCCAGCGCCAGTGTGTCGGCTGCCGGGAGATGAAGGACAAGAAGGCCCTTTTGCGGGTGGTCCGTTCCCCGGAGGGGGCGGTGAGTCTGGACTTCACCGGGAAGAAGCCGGGCCGGGGGGCCTATGTGTGCCCGGACCCGGATTGCCTGAAAAAGGCCCGGAAGTCCCGGGCCCTGGAGCGGGCCTTTGAGACCGCCATTCCCCCCGAGGTTTACGACGCCATGGAGGCGGAGCTGGGAGGCGGGACATGAGCGGAAAGAATGTGTTGTCCCTTTTGGGGCTGGCCCTCCGGGGCGGGCGGCTGGCGGTGGGCGAGGAGCCCACGGCCCTGGCCGCCAAGGCCGGACAGGCGCGGCTGCTGCTGAGTAGCTCCGACGCGGCGGGGAACACCCTGCGCCGGGCGGAGCATCTGGCGGAGGAGGGCCATTGCCTCCATTTGACGCTTCCCTTTTCCAAGGCGGAGCTGGGCGGAGCTCTGGGCCGGGGCAGCGCCGCCATCGCCGCCCTGACGGATTTGGGCCTTGCCGCCGCCGTGGCGGAACGGCTGGCCCAGCTGGACTCGGAGCGGTATGGCGAGGCCGCCGCCCGGATGGAACTGAAGCGCCGCCGGGCCAAGGAACGGAAGGAGGCTCCCCGCCGGGCCCCGCCGAAACGAGAGCCGCCGCAAGGAGGGGACCGCCGCCCGCCCAAAAGAGCGGAGGGCCGTTCCCCCAGGGATGGGGGGAGACCGGAGGGGCGCCGGACCGAAAAGCCCCGCCCCTGGGGTAGTGAGCGAGCTGGAACCAGCCGCCCTTACGGCGGCAGGCCGGGAGAGGGCCGTCCCCGGAAGGGGGACCATCCCGGAGGGCAGCGGCCCGCCGGAGGCCGCGGCGAAAGGCCGGACCGTCCCGGCGGAGCGAGAGCTGCCGGGGGCCGCGGCGAGAAGCGCCCGCCCCGGTACGGAGGCAAGGCCGGACCCAGACCGCCTCACGGCGGGGGCCGGAACAAGGGCGGGGGACGCTGAGGTGCCGCCGCGGATGACTGGGCCTTGCCGGCCCGCATATGATTATAAAATTTCTCCGCTCCCAAGTCCGTCTGAAAGCCGGCGGAGGGTCCGCCGGTTTTCAAACGGGCTTCTGGAGAGGAACAGAACGAGGTGTTTTATTTGGCTATTGAAAAATACAGAGTCCATGAGGTGGCGAAGGACTTCGGCCTGCCCACCAAGACCATCACGGAGATCCTGACCAAGTACGGCGCGGCCCCCAAGAACCACATGCAGGTACTGACGGACCGGGAGCTTTCCGTCATCTTTGACCGGCTGACCCAGGATCACGCCATTTCCGACATTCAGGTCATCTTCCAGGAGACCTATCAGGAGGCGAAGCCCGCTCCGGCGGTGCCCGCCCCGGCGGAGGCGCGCAAGGCCGCTCCCCAGCCCGCGCAGGGCAGACCCCAGGGCCAGCAGCGGCCCCAGCCGGGTTCCCAGCCCGGCGGAAACCCGTCCCAGAAGGGCGGCAAGCCCGCTTCCCAGCCGGCCCAGCCCGCTGCCGCCGGACAGCCGCCGGCCCAGCCGGCTGTCCAAAAGCCCGCCAGCCGGGTGCCCCAGAAGAAGATCGTGGACACCCGGAAGGGCGGCGACGTGAACCTGGCCAAGTACGACGAGCGCCTGGAGACCCTGGGCGGCCAGCAGGGCGAGCGGATGCAGCGCCAGCAGCGCTCCGGCCGGGAGAAGGTCCAGGGCCGGAATCAGCGCCGGGGCGGACCCGTGTTTTCCAACAAGCGCCGCCAGGACGAGGCGGAGAAAATGCGCCGCCTCCAGCTGGAGATCGCCAAGAAGGCCCCCGTCAAGGTCCAGATTCCCGACGAGATTTCCGTGGGCGAGCTGGCCAGCCGGATGAAGAAAACCGGCGCGGAGGTGGTCAAGGCCCTGATGAAAAACGGCATCATGGCCTCCCTGCCCCAGATGATCGACTTTGACACCGCTTCCTTCATCGCCGAGGAAATGGGCTGCAAGGTGGAAAAGGAAGTCGTGGTCACCATTGAGGAAAAGCTTATCGACGTGTCCGAGGACAAGGCGGAGGACCTGGTCCCCCGGGCCCCGGTGGTGGTGGTCATGGGCCATGTGGACCACGGCAAGACCTCCCTTCTGGATACGATTCGGAACACCTCCGTGGCCTCCGGCGAGGCCGGAGGCATCACCCAGCACATCGGCGCCTACCAGGTCCAGGTGAATGGAAAGCCCATCACCTTCCTGGACACCCCCGGCCACGAGGCCTTTACCTCCATGCGGGCCCGGGGCGCCATGGTGACGGACATCGCCATCTTGATGGTGGCGGCGGACGACGGCATCATGCCCCAGACCATCGAGTCCATCTCCCACGCGAAAGCGGCCAACATCCCCATTCTGGTGGCCGTCAATAAAATCGACAAGGAAAACGCCAACCCGGATAAGGTCATGCAGCAGCTGACGGAGCACGGCCTGGTCCCCGAGGACTGGGGCGGGGAGACCATCTGCTGCAAGGTCTCCGCCAAGAAGAACATCGGCATTGAGAACCTTCTGGAAAACCTGGTGCTTCTGGCGGAGATTCAGGAGCTGAAGGCCAACCCCAACCGGGCGGGCCAGGGCACCGTTATCGAGGCGAGGCTGGACAAGGGCCGGGGCCCCGTGGCGACCCTGCTGGTCCAGAACGGCACCTTGAGGCAGGGGGATATCATCATCGCGGGCACCGCCGTGGGCCGGGTCCGCACCATGCTGGACTATAAGGGCAACCGCCTCGCCGAGGCGGGCCCCTCCGTGCCCGTGGAAATCGCGGGCCTCAGCGAGGCCCCCACCGCCGGAAGCCCCTTCTTCGCCGTCAGCGACGAGCGGATGGCCCGGGAGCTGGTGGAGCAGCGCAAGGCCGAGGAGCGGGCGAAGGCCGCCGCCCCGGTGCAGAAGGTCAGCCTGGAGAACCTCTTCGACCAGATCCAGGCCGGCGAGCGGAAGGAGCTGGCCCTCATCGTCAAGGCCGACGTCCAGGGCAGCGTGGAAGCCGTCAAGGCGTCCCTGGAAAAGCTCTCCAACGAGGAAGTGAACGTCCGGGTGATTCATGGCGGCGTGGGCGCGGTGAACGAGTCCGACGTCATGCTGGCCTCGTCCTCGGGCGCCATCATTGTGGGCTTCAACGTCCGCCCCGACGCGGCGGCGCGGGACGGCGCGGCCCGGCAGAACGTGGATATGCGGATGTACCGGGTCATCTATGACTGCATCGACGAGATCACCGCCGCCATGAAGGGCATGCTGGCCCCCAAGTACCGGGAGGCGCTGCTTGGCCACGCGGAGGTCCGCCAGACCTACAAGGTCTCCGGCGTGGGCACCGTGGCGGGCTGCTATGTCCAGGACGGCAAGATCGTCCGCAACTGCTCCATCCGCCTGGTCCGGGACGGCATCGTCATTCACGAGGGCGTGCTGGCCTCTCTCCAGCGGTTCAAGGACGCCGCCAAGGAAGTGGCCAGCGGCTACGAGTGCGGCTTGACCATTGAGAAATTCAACGATATCAAGGAAGGCGATATCGTGGAAGGCTATACCATGGAGGAAATTCCTCAGTAAGGACATGATAAAGGCGGCGGTGTCACCGCCGCCTTTATTCAAGAAGGAGAACGCCTATGGCATCCAACCGAATCCACCGCATCAACGACGAAATCCAGCGGGAGCTGGCGGCCCAGCTCCGCAATCTGAAAGACCCCCGGGTCTCCGGCACCGGCATGGTGTCCATCACCCGGGTGGACACCACCAACGATCTGCGCTATGCCCGGGTCTATGTCAGCGTGCTGAACAAGGACCAGGAAAAGGAGGTCCTCAAGGGCCTGAAATCCGCCTCCGGCTTCCTTCGGCGGGAGCTGGGCCATGCCCTCCAGCTCCGCTATACGCCGGAGCTCCAGTTTATCGGCGACGACTCCATCCAGCACGGGGCCCATATTTTGGAGCTTCTGCGGAAGGAAGAGGAGAAGGACGCGGCCCGGGGCCCCGGGCCGGAGGAGGAATGACCATGCTCACCATACAGGAAGCCGCCGGGCGGCTGCGGTCCTTTGACAACGTGCTGATTCTCACCCACGTCCGGCCCGACGGGGACACCGTGGGCTCCGCCGCCGCGCTGTGCGCGGGGCTGCGGGCCCTGGGAAAGACGGCGTACCTGCTGCCCAACCCGGAGCTGACGGAGACGGCGGCCCCCTACTTCCGGCCCTACGCCGCCCCGGCGGATTTTCAGCCGGAGCGGGTGGTTTCCACGGATATTGCCGCGGCGGCGCTGTTCCCGGAGAACGCCAAGCCTTACACGGAGCGGGTGGATTTGGCCATTGACCACCACCCCTCCTTTGAGGGCTTCGGGCGGGAGAACTATGTCCGCCCCTCCGCCGCCGCCACGGGGGAGATCATCTATGACATCCTGGCGGAGCTGGGGCCCATTACGGCGGAGATGGCCCTGCCGCTCTACGTGGCGGTTTCCACGGACTGCGGCTGCTTTGCCTACAACAACACCACCGCGCATACCCACGCCGTGGCGGCGGCGCTGCTGCGGACCGGCATTGATTTCCAGGCGGTGAACAAGACCTTCTTCCGCACCAAGACGAAAAAGCGGCTGGCCCTGGAGGCCGCCATGCTCAGCGAAATCGAGTACCACGATCACGACCGGGTGGCGGTGCTGGCGGTTCCCATGTCCCTCATTGCCCGGGTTCAGGCCACGGAGACCGACGCGGAGGACCTCTCCGCCCTGGGGGGGCAGATCGAGGGGGTGGACTGCGCCGTCACCATGCGGGAGCTCCGCCCGGACGTGTGGAAATTCTCCCTCCGCACCGGGCCCCGGGTCAACGCCACCACGGTCTGCGCCCTGCTGGGGGGCGGGGGCCACGCCGCCGCCGCCGGGTGCACCGTGGAGGCCCCCTTTGCCGAGGCCAAGGGGAGGATGCTGGAGGCCATCGCCCAGGTGGTCCCGGACTTTACTCTGTAAATCGGGAGGTTTCCAATGCCCAACGGTATCCTGATCATTGACAAGCCCGCCGGGTGGACCTCCATGGACGTGTGCGCGAAAATCCGGGGCATCCTCCGGGAAAAGCGGGTGGGCCACGGCGGCACCCTGGACCCCATGGCCACGGGGGTGCTTCCGGTCTTTGTGGGCCGGGCCACCCGGGCGGTGGAGTTCGCCGAGAACGGGCGGAAGGAGTACGACGCGGGCCTTCGCCTGGGGCTGACCACCGACACCCAGGACGTGACGGGCACGGTTTTGGAAACCCGCCCCGTGACGGCGGGCCGGGAGGACGTGGAGGCCGCCCTGGCGGGCTTCCGGGGGGACATTCAGCAGGTTCCCCCCATGTACTCCGCCGTGAAAATCCAGGGGAAGAAGCTCTATGAGCTGGCCCGGCGGGGAAAAGAGGTGGAGCGGAAGCCCCGGCCCGTCACCATCTATGGGCTGGAGCTGCTGGAGGCGGAGAGCGAAACGGATTTCCGCCTCCGATGCCTCTGCTCCAAGGGGACCTATATTCGGACCCTCTGCCACGACGTGGGACAGGCCCTGGGCTGCGGCGGGGCGCTGTACAGCCTCCGCCGGACCATGGCGGCGGGCTTTACCCTGGCGGAGGCCGTGACCCTGGAGGAGGTGCAGGAGAAGGGGGAGTCCCTGCTCCGCCCGCTGGACAGCCTGTTTGCCGGGTATCCCGCCCTGACCGTCCGGTCCCCGGGGCAGGAGAAGCGGGTCCGCTGCGGGAACCCCATCTCCCTGCCGGGAACGGCGGACGGTACTTACCGAATCTACGGACAAGACGGGGAGTTTCTCTGCCTCTCCCGGGGGGCGGGGGGGACCCTGACGTCCATCAAGAATTTCTTTGGAGCGTAGTATGAAAGAACGTGTCATTGCCCTGGGCTTCTTCGACGGGGTTCACCTGGGCCACGGCGCTTTGCTCCGCCGGACGGCGGAGGAGGCCGCCCGCCGGGGCTGCGCCCCCGCCGTCTTTACCTTTGACCGGCCCCCCAAGGAGGTGGTTACCGGCGTTCCCTGTCCCCTCATCAACTCCGCCGGGGACCGAAGGGAGCTGGTCCGGCGGCTGTACGGCATCAAGGAGGTCATTCTGGCCCCCTTCGACCGGGAGATGATGACCACCTCGTGGGAGGACTTTGTGGAGGAGCTGCTGGTGGGCCGCTGGCACGCCGTCCACCTGGTGGCGGGCCACGACCACCGCTTCGGCCACAAAAACGCGGGCACGCCGGAGTTGCTAAAGGAGAAATGTGCCGCCCTGGGAATCGGCTGCGACATCATTCCCGAGGTGGAGATCGGCGGGGTTACCGTCAGCTCCACCTATATCCGCCGCCTGGTGGAGATGGGCCAGGTGGAGCGGGCGAACCGCTTTCTGGGCCACCCCCACACCCTGACGGGGACCGTCCGTCACGGGCGGGGCCTGGGCTCCTCCCGGCTCTTTCCCACGGCGAACCTGCCGGTGCCCCCCCATGTGCTGGTCCCCAGCCACGGGGTCTATGTGACGAGGGTCTATTTTGAGGACGGGACCAGCTTCCCCGCCGTCACCAACGTGGGGACCCGGCCCACGGTGAACAGCGGGAGCGACGTGACGGTGGAGGCGTGCCTTTTGGACTTTCAGGGGGATTTGTACGGGCAAACCCTGCGGCTGGAGTTTTACAAGCACCTCCGGGATGAGATTCGCTTTGACTCCCTGGACGCCCTCCGGGCCCAGATTGCCGCCGACGCGGAGACCACCAGGCGGTATTTTCAAGAGGAGCCTTCTCCATCAGAGGCATAAAAGAGCCGGACGGAAATTCCCGTCCGGCTTTTGCTTTACTTCTTGAACTCCTCCACCTGGAGGCAGCGCATGGCGTTCAGGATGGCGATAAACGCCACGCCCACGTCGGCGAACACCGCCTCCCACATGGTGGCCACGCCGAAGGCCCCCAGCAGCAGCACCGCGCCCTTGACTCCCAGGGCAAACCAGATGTTCTGCTTGACAATCCGCAGGGTCTTTCGGGAGATGCGCATGGCGGTGGCGATTTTCGCCGGGTTGTCGTCCATCAGCACCACGTCGGCGGCCTCGATGGCGGCGTCGGAGCCCAGGGCTCCCATGGCGATGCCGACGTCCGCCCGGGTGAGGACCGGCGCGTCGTTGATGCCGTCCCCCACGAAGGCCAGGGCCGCGTTGGGGGATTTCTTCGCCAGGAGGCCCTCCACCCGTTCCACCTTGTCCGCCGGGAGAAGCTGGGCGTGGACCTCGTCGATTCCCAGGTCCCGGGCCACGGCCTTGGCGGCGGCCTCCGTGTCGCCGGTGAGCATGACAGTCTTTTTCACCCCCGCCGCCTTCAGGCCCTCCACCAGGGTCTTGGCCTCCGGCTTGGGCAGGTCGGAAATCAGGATGTGCCCGGCGTAGCGCCCTTCCACGGTTACGTGGACGATGGTCCCCGGCAGATCGCAGGGCTCCCATTGGACGTCCTCTTTTTCCATCAGGCGGCTGTTTCCGGCGGAGACGGCTTTGCCGTCCACCTTGGCCGTCACGCCATGGCCCGCGATTTCCTCCACGTCCGTCACCCGGCTGGGGTCCAGGTCCTTCCCGCAGGCCCTGCGTAGGGAGACGGAAATGGGATGGCTGGACCAGCTTTCCGCCAGGGCGGCGGCCTCCAGCAGCGCGTCCTTTGTGACGCCTTCGGCGGGGTGCAGGGCGGTGACGGTGAAGCTGCCTTGGGTCAGGGTGCCTGTTTTGTCGAAAACCACCGTCTCCGTCCGGGCCAGGGTTTCCAGGTAGTTGCTGCCCTTTACCAGGATGCCGCACTTGCTGGCCCCGCCGATGCCGCCGAAGAAGCTCAAAGGCACGGAGATCACCAGGGCGCAGGGGCAGGAGATGACCAGGAAGATGAGGGCCCGGTGGAGCCAGCCGGTCCAGTCCGTCCCCGCCAGGAAGGCGGGCTGGGCGGAGGCGGGAAGCAGCGCCAGGGCGATGGTGGGCAGAAGGAACAGGGCCGTGGCCGCGATGACCACGCAGGGGGTATAGTACCGGGCGAAGCGGGTGATGAAGTTCTCGCTGGCGGCTTTTTTCTCCCCGGCGTTTTCTACCAGGTCCAGGATTTTGGACACGGTGGACTCCTCGCAGGGCTTGGTGACCTTGACCCGCAGCAGCCCGGACTGGTTCACGCAGCCGCTGATCACCGCGTCGCCGACGCCCACGTCCCGGGGCACGGACTCGCCGGTGAGGGCGGCGGTGTCCAGGGCGGAAGCGCCCTCCAGCACCTCGCCGTCCAGGGGGACCCGCTCGCCGGGGCGGACCACCACCACGGAGCCCACCTCCACGTCCTCCGGGTCCACCTCCTCTAAAGAGCCGTCCTCCAGCTCCAGGTTGGCAGTGTCGGGACGGATGTCCATGAGGGCGGCGATGGACTGGCGGGACTTGCCCACGGCGTAATCCTGGAAGAGCTCGCCGGTTTGGTAGAAGAGCATGACAAAGACCGCCTCAGCGTATTCCCCGGTGGCGAAGGCCCCCACGGTGGCCAGGGCCATGAGGAAGTTTTCGTCAAAGACCTGGCCGTTTAAAATGTTGCGGACGGCTTTCCAGAGTACGTCCCAGCCAATGATGAGATAGGGGGCCAGGTACAGCGGCACCGCCATCCACACGGGAACCGGGAACAGATTGGGCAGCAGCTTGACGGCGATCAGCAGCGCCGCCGCCAGAAGGATTCGATAGAGCATTTTCCGCTGCTTGCGGGTGAGGTTGTTCATGGGAAACGCCTCCTTAAAGACGCGGGTTTTCCGCTTGATTTTCTCGTTTGGGTCTGCTATACTGGAGGCAACATGGAGGGTGGCCATGCCGCCCGTGCTGTGCCGGTAGGCTCCCTGTGCTTCGTTAGGGCGGGGAGCTTACTTTTTTGCGTTCAAAAGGGACCGTCGGAAGGCTTTGACTTTTGCAGCACCGCCAGTCCCACGGGCAGACGGCCGGGGATTACCTCCACCGTCACATGGCCCAGGTCCAGGCGCTCCAAAAAGGCCCGGTAGGTTTCGGGGGTGAAGGCGTGCTCGTAGTGGAAGCCCACGCCTTGATAGATTTTAATGACCGCTCCATAGGCCGCTCCCGTCTTTCCCTGAAGATAGGTGGGCAGAAGGAGCCGCCCGCCCGGGGCGGTCACCCGCCAAAGCTCCCGGACCGCCTCGTCCGGCGCCGGGAGCAGGTGGAGCACGTTGGCGGCGATAACCGCGTCAAAGCCGCCGTCCGGGCCGCGGCGGCGTTGGCCCGCCGGTTGGTCCACTGGGTAAGATCATAGAGCCGGGCCCAGCGGTCCCAGAAGGTGCTCAAAGGTTGATGACGCAGTCCGGCTCCACCTTTTTGCATACGGCCACAATTTCCTTCATGATGTCGTCAAACCGGGCGTCATCGGCGTCCACGGTCATTTTCTGGGCCATGAAGCTGACGGTGGCGTCATGCACCCCGTCAATTTTTTTGATGGCCTCTTCCATTTTCGCGGCGCAGTTGGCGCAGTCCAGGTCGGTGAGCTTGAAACGCTTTTTCATGATGATCTTCCTCCTGATATGTTCATATGTCGCTGCATAGGGAAAACGGAATTATTCGCGGACATGCTCCAGCCCCTGGTCGATGATGGTCTTGACGTGGTCGTCCGCCAGGGAGTAGAACACGGTCTTGCCCTCCCGCCGGGACTTCACCAGCCGGACGTTTTTCAGCGCCCGAAGCTGGTGGGAGACGGCGGACTGGGTGAGTCCCAGCAGCGCCGCGATGTCGCAGACGCACATCTCCGCCTCGAAGAGCACGTAGAGAATGCGGACCCGGGTGGAGTCCCCGAAGATGCGGAACAGCTCCGTGAGGTCGTAGAGGGTGTCCTCCCCCGGCAGCTCCCGCCGGACCTTTTCCACCACGTCCTCGTGGGCGTGGATGAAATCACAGCACTCCACGTTGTAGCGGTCCTCCATGAGTCCGCCTCCTTTCAAATGAACAATTGAACGAGTGTTCACATGTTCATTATACGCGGCGAACCACGTTTGTCAACCCCCTTTTTCAAAAAAGTTGAAATGGGGACGGCGCTGTGGTATACTGACGCTGTTTTTCACCACTTGATCGGGAGGCTTCTTTATGGAGAATATGGAAACGCTCCGGCTGGAGACGCTGAAGCTGGGGGCCAACGCCTTTACGGACCACAATTTCATCCGGCTGGAATCCGCGGAGCCGGACTGCGCGGTCTACCGCCTGGACATCCGCCCGGAGAGCCGGAATCCCTGGGGCATGGTTCACGGCGGGGCGCTGTACACCCTGGCGGACGACGCCGGCGGCGGGGCGGCCCACAGCGACGGGCGGCATTACGTCACCCAGCACGGGGACCTGCACTTTCTGGATAACCGGGCCCACGGGACTATCCGGGCCGCGGGGCGGGTCCGGCACCGGGGGCGGTCCACGGTGCTGGTGGACGTGGAGATCACCGACGAGGGCGGGGCCTTGCTTGCCACGGGGGCGTTCAGCTATTTCTGCGTGGACCGGAAGCGGATGGCGGAGCGGGCCCAGGAAACATAAAAAAGAGGGGCGTCCCAAGCGGGACGCTCCTCTTTTCGTTATTCCAGGGTGTTCTCCAGGGTTTTCCAGAACTCCACCAGCTTGCTTTTCAGCACATAGCCCTGGTCCTCCTCGGTGATGAGGCCCACCTGGGCGGGGGACAGCCCGGCGGCCAGGGCCGCCTCCGGCACCTCCGCCGCCGCGGCGGCGCACAGGGGCGGGAACACCACGCACCACCAGTTCTGCCCATCCCCCTCGCCGATGACAGCCCGGAGGGCCAGGTACTTCCCGGCGGGGAGGGAGAAGCCCTCGTACTCCCGGGTGGGGAACACGGTGTCCTCCAATTCGATGGTGACGGCGTAGTCATAGCCGTTTGCCTGGATTTCCTCGGCGGCGACGCGCTCCAGCTCCAGCACCTGACCCCGGAGAAGGGCCTCCGCCTCCCTGCGGTCCGCCGCTCCCGCCAGCAGGGGCTCCGCGTAAGCGAGAATCCGGTCCCGGACCTTCAATTTCAGGGCCTGGTCCTCCTCCGAATCGGAGTTCGCCAGCACATGGAGGCGGACCACCTTGTCGGACAGCTCCTGCCCGGTTTGCAGGGCCATGGCCCCGGTGGCGAGAAACGCCGCCAAAAACAGCAGCAAAACAATTTCCACAAGCTTCAGCCGTCCGGCCTGTTCGGTTTTCATATGTCGTCCATTCCCTTCCCGGCCCCTTGCGGGCCTTTGAGGGAAGCATGGACGGCTTTTTCAAATTTTATTCCGGTCCCAGGAAATTTTTCCTGGCCCAGGCCTCCAGCGCCTCGTTCTCCGGCGGCTCCTCCGGGGCCGTCTCGCCGTGGGTGACGTCCAGGTCGGAGGTGTCGATGGGGGCGCTCTCCTCAAACAGATCGTAGTAATCCTCGTTTTGGAGGGTGGGGCGGCGCTTCCGGGCGATGGCGGTGATGGTGGGGTACAGCACGATGGCGATGAGGCCGCCGGAAAAGCCGTTGTTATAGAGGTTCAGCCCCGCCACGGGCCCGCCGGTCTGGAGGACCAGGGAGGCGTGGATAAAGCCCGCCAGCACCCCGTAGGGCCAGCCGAAGTGGCCGGAGATAGGAGCCAGGGTGGTGCCGAAGAGGCCCGCCAATTGCAGGGAGGGGTAGTCCGGGGTGTGGTGCATGCCGTAGGCCCCGATGAAAACCCCCAGCATGACGGGGAGGATGTTCCGCGCGTGCTTGCCGAAGGCGGAAAAGCCCATGATGGTGAAGATGCCCCCGATGGTGGGGCCGTTGAGGTCGCCCCCCACCAGAAGCACGTAGGCCATGCCCAGAAAGCCGTTGACGCCGATGTTCACCAGCACGGGGCCGTAGCCGAACATGCGGAGGTAGTCGCTGGGGGCACGGCCGGTGGTGGAGAGGAGGCGCCGGTAGCCCGCCCAGACACTCCAGGCGGGGACGCCGGTAGCGAAAAAGCCCAGGAGAATCAGGACGGAGCACAGCAGGCTCAGCACGGCGATGAAGCCGGTGTTATAGCCCTTGGCCCAGTAGAGAACGGAGTCCGGGCTGTCGCCGAAGGCGGTGAGGACCGGCACGATCATCATGGCGAAAAGGCCGCAGGCGAAGCCCATGTTGTAGAGATTCATGCCGTTTTGGACCTTATAGGTGTAGGCGGAGAGGGAGGGGAGAATGAAGCCGATGAGAACGCCGGTCACCGCTCCCAGGGGGAGACTGGCATGGATGCTGCCCAGGGACATATAGCTCACCAGCGGGGCCAGGGAGGTGGCCAGCAGCGCCACGGCGGCGTGCTTCGAAAAGGGCTCCCGCTGGTACTTGGCGTAAAGCCAGGTGCCCAGAATAATGGGCCAGATGTTGACGAAGTTTTTCCCGAAGAGGGAGAAGCCCGCCATCAGCCCCATCTCCACAATGGTGAAGCCGTTGTAGGGGTCCCCGGAGAATTTGATGATGCAGATGGAGATTCCCGTCACCAGCCCCGCGTTTACCAGGGCCGCGCCGGGGCCGCCGATGGATACGTAATCCGTGATCAGAAGGTCCTGCATGGTGATGATGTGCCAGAGCCCCGTCAGAATGTCCAGCGGGGCCTCCAGGGTCAGGCCCAGGAGCATCAGCCCGATGGAGAATACCAGCGTGGCCGGAAATAGGTTTTTATAACGGTCCTGCAAGGCGGTTCCTCCCCTGTTTTCCATTGTTTCTGTAAGGATTATACCGGAAAAGTCCGGCGGGCACAAGAACGTATTTGTAAACTCTATGGGAGCCTCAAATAAATTTACGTGGGACAATGCCTGAAAAAGAACTGCGGGACCGGCCCTTTTAGGAGGACCGGCCCCGCCTGCTCAGAGATTTCGGATCTGAAACGCCTTCGGCGGCATGGACTCCGACAGGGCCATCAGGGCGTGGTTGAAGCCCCCGCTGTAGTCAAAGCGGACGTCGGAAAGGGTGGTTCCGCTGAGACGGTCCGGCATGGAGAAGGTGAACCGGCTTCCCTTTCCCTGGTGGGACTCCGCCGCGATGGTCCCGCCGTGTCCCTGGGCCACGGCCCGGCACAGGGCCAGGCCCAGTCCCAGGCCCTGGGGAGGCGGGGCGGGCCGCTCCGCCTGGTGATAGCTGTCAAAGAGGGTTTCCAGCCGCTCCGGGTCGATGCCGGAGCCGGTGTCCTCTACAGAGAGGAAAATCCGCCCTCCGGTCAGCCGCAGCTCCACGGTGATGAGCCCGCCGGGGGGCGTGAATTTGAAGGCGTTGGACAGCAGCTGGTAGAGAAGCTGCTCCAGCGCGTCGGGGCAGAAGGCGCAGATGTGGCTGTCCGCCGCGCAGATCAGCCGGGCTTCCAGCCCCCGAAGGGGGGCCAGGGAGGCGGCCTTGGCAAAGATGTCCATGATGAACTCCACGATGTCCCGGTCCCGGAGGGGCAGGGGCTCCTCGCTCATATAGCGGGTGGCGGAGAGGTCGTTTACCAGGCGGATGAGGCGGTAATAGCTTTGGTCCACCAGGGCGGCTTTGGCGTCCAGCTCCGGGTCCTGCTCCCGGGCGGCGGCGGGGGCCAGCCGGGCGGCGGCAAAATAGAGGCTGCTCAGGGCTCCCCGCATCTGCGCGGCGGCCTGAGGCAGCAATGAGAGGTCCAAATCCATGGGGCGGTCTCCTTTCCAGCGAAACTCCCGGAGAGGTCTCCGCCCTCTGGAAGCGTCTGGGATAGCATGTGCGGGGACGGCGGTCCAAGCCCAGGAAAAGACTGCCTCCTCCGGAAATATCATAGCAAAAGACCGGGGAAAACACAAGAAATTTATCGGATTTTGTCGAATCCCGTCGAACCGGAGGGAAAGCTGGGGAGAAAAACGCCGCCCCGAAGGGCGGCGTTGACAGGCGGGGGATTACTCTTCCGTATCCGCGGCGGCGGGTTTTTTCCGGCGGCCGCCCCGGCGGGGACGGGTCACCTTCGCCACCTTTTCCGGCTCCGGCTCCGGGGCCTGAAAGATGCGCTTGAGGTGGTTGTAGAGGACACAGCCCTGGGCGGAGCCGTATTCCTTCACCAGGGCGTTGCAAAGCTCCTGGCGGTCCGCCGAGCGGAGGATGAAGGGCAGGTGGAGGCAGCTTTCAATGGAGGGACGGAGGGCCACCTCCTGAAAGGCGTTGGCGTAGCGGGCCTGGAGGGCGTCGATGGAGGCGGCGTAGCCCTTGTCCTGGCTGATGACATAGGCGTAGTCCGCCTCCCGCTTGCCGACCAGGACTCCCAGCTCCGTGATGATCTGGAAGTCGATGGAGTTCTTGCCGCCCCGGACGCTTTCGATATACTGCACGTCTGCCGGAGTTCCGGCGCAGAGCTTTTGGAGCTTGCTGAGGGCCAGGCCCTTTTCCTTCTGGTAGAAGATGAGGACGGTATCCTGCTCCGAGAGCATGTCGACGCCGGTGAGCCCGGTGCCGATGTTGTTGTCTCCGTCCACGAGAAAAATGGTTTTCATGAATCCGTTCCTTTGTATCATATTCACGCCGTCTTGGGCGCGTGAGGTTACAAGGGCCCAGTATACCAGCTTTTCGGCGGAAAGGCAAGGGAGAAATGGGACAAGGGGTCAGATTTGTTCTACCGGCAGGCCCTGGAGATACCGGCGGACCACGTCGAAGGCGTGATTTGCCGAAAGGCCCTGGATGCGGTCCCTCCGTCGGCGGCCCAGGTCCAGGGCGCGGCAGAAGGTTCCCTCCGGCGTGGCAAGGCCGATGTACACGACGCCCACGGGGACGCCCCGTTCGTCCGGGTCCGGGCCCGCTACTCCGGTGACGGAGACCCCCAGGTCCGCGCCGGTGAGCGCCCGGACGCCCTCCGCCATGGCCTGGGCGCACTCGGCGGAGACGGGGCCGCAGGTGTCCAGGATATCCTGGGGGACATGGAGGAGGTCCGCCTTGACGCTGGTCCAGTAGCTGACCACACCGCCCCGGTAGACCCCGGAGGCCCCGGGGATGGCGGTCATCCGCTCCGCCACCAGGCCGCCGGTGCAGCTCTCGGCGGTGGCCAGGGTCATGTTCCGGCGGATCAGATGGCCGCGACAGCACTCCGCCAGGTCGCCGCCGTCCCCGCTATAGACAATGTCCCCCAAGGTTTTGTAGACCATCTCCCAGACGGGAGCCAGCATGGCGCGGGCCTCGTTTTCCGTAGGGGCCTTGGCCGTGGCCCGGAGGCGGACCTCGCAGGGCTTGGCGTAGGTGGCTAGAGTGGGGTTGGTCATATGGGCCATTTTCTCGTGGAGCAGTTCGTCCACGGAGGATTCCCCCATGCCGAAGGTCATGATGTCCTGGGAGACGATGACCTCGTGGGAGAGCTTCCGCAGGTAAGGCTCCACATGGCGGCGGAGCATGGTTTCCATCTCGTGGGGGGGACCCGGGAGCATGAGGACGTGGACGCCCTCCGATTCGAAGGCGCAGCCGGGGGCGGTGCCCACGGGGTTGTCGAAGACCACGCAGCCCTCGGGCAGCTCCGCCTGCTGGGTGTTGTTCTCCGGCATGGGGACGTGGAGGGCGGATTCGTAGAAGGCCCGGATATCCTCCAGAATGTCGGGGTGGAGGATGAGGGGCTTTCCGAAGGCTTCGCAGATAGTTTGTTTGGTGAGGTCGTCGTAGGTGGGGCCCAGGCCGCCGGTGGTGATGAGGATATCCGCCCGGCGGCGGGCGATGTCCACCGCCTCCCGGAGGCGGTGGGGGTTGTCACCTACGACGGTGTGCCAGAAGACGTTGACGCCCAGGGCGGAGAGGCTTTGGCTCAGTACCTGGGCGTTGGTGTTGGCGATGTTGCCAAGGAGTAGTTCGGTGCCTACGGCGATGAGCTCCGCGGTATGAGACATGGGGGGGTCCTTTCTTCCCCCTGCGAGGGGGAGGGTGGTACTCGCCCTTGCGGGGCGGGGGGGATTCATCCATGATGATGGCTGGTGCGTTGCGCGGTCCGTTTTCTCTTTTTCTTCTGGAAGAAAAAATTGGGGCCCCGCCGCAACGTAAGCGCGGCGGTTGCGGTGGGGAGCGGAGTGGGCGGAGTTTCTTCCGACGACATGGGGAGGTGCAATGAACCAGCCATCGCTGGTATCCAATCCTCCCCGCCCGAAGGGCGAGCGCCGGGTCAAGGCTTGACCCAGATCCATTCCTCCCCCTCTAGGGACCGGGCCGTCAGGCCCTCAACATCCAGCTTCGCCTCCGCCGCGCGGACGTCCTCCAGCTTGGGCCGGGTGGCCGGATGCCGGGGGGTGAACACCGTACAGCAGTCCTCGTAAGGCAGAATGGACGTATCATAGGTGCCGATCTCCCGTGACATGCGGATAATCTCCACCTTGTCCATGCCGATGAGGGGCCGGAGCACCGGCATCTCCGTCACGTCGTCCGTGACGGCCAGGGCCATCATGGTCTGGCTGGCCACCTGGCCCAGGGACTCGCCGGTGATGAGGGCCTTGGCCCCCGCCCGCTTGGCGATGGCCTGGGCCAGGCGCATCATGAAGCGGCGCATGATGAGGGTGAAATACTCCTCGGGGCAGTTCTTTCGGATTTCCTCCTGGATTTCCGTGAAGGGCACGATATGCACCCGGAGACGGCCGCAGTAGGCCGTCAGCAAATGGGCCAGCTCCAGGACCTTGTCCTGGGCCTGCTGGGAGGTGTAGGGCGGGGAGACGAAGTGGACCATCTCCAGCTCCACTCCCCGCCGGGCCATCATCCAGGAGGACACGGGGCTGTCCAGGCCGCCGGAGAGAAGGCTGACGGCGTGGCCTCCCATGCCCACGGGGAGCCCCCCCGCTCCGGGGACGGCGGGGGCGTGGACGTAGGCGTGTTTTTCCCGGATTTCCACGTGAACCGTCAGGTCCGGGTTGTGGACGTCCACCGTCACCTGGGGGAACGCCTCCGCCAGCTCGCCGCCTACGGCCTGGGAGAGCTGGATGGAGTTCAGGGGGTAATTCTTATCCGCCCGCTTGCTCTCCACCTTGAAGCTCCTGGCGGAGGCGAAGGCGTCCGCCAAGTAGTCCTTGGCGGTTTCCACGATGGATTCCACCGTCTTCTCGCAGGGGACCGCCCGGGCCACACTGACCACGCCGAAAACCTGCCGGGCGGCGGCGTAGGCCGCCTCCATGTCGCAGGTGTCCGTGGTGGGCTCGGCGTAGATGGTGCTCTGGCGGATGTAGACCTGGAAGCTGCCGCAGGACTTCAGGCGGCGGGCCGTGTTGGCCACCAGCCGGTCCTCAAAGGAACGGCGGTTCTGGCCCTTGAGCACCACCTCGCCCAGCTTGAGCAGGAACATTTCATTTTGCCGCATGGGATCATCCTCCGTAGGTTTCAATTTACGGGTGCTATTATAGCGCACTTTCCTCGGAAGAAAAAGGGCTTTTTTTGAAATTCTTGCAATTTTGCGTTGGGTCCAATATAATGAATCCATTCGATAAGAGGAGGGACTGCCGTGAAAGGGAAATGGACAGGCCGTTTGGCTGTGCTGGCGGCGTGCGCGGTTTCCCTTCTCGTACTCCGGGCCCAGGAAATTTGGCTTTGCCTGTTTCGGGCCAGGAAGCCAAACACGATCAGACATAAGGAGGAGCGTCTATGAAAATTGTCGCCATCAACGGAAGTCCCCGCAAAAACGGAAACACCGCCCTGGTTCTGGAGGCCGCAGGCAAAGAAATCCAGGCCGCCGGCGTGGAGTTCCAGGTCTTTCAGCCTGGGGCGAAGGTTCGGCCCTGCATGGCCTGCTACCACTGCCTGAACACCGGGAGCCTCCGCTGCGTCCAGGACGGGGACGGGGTGAATGAAATCATTGCCGCCTGTATCGAGGCCGACGGGATTCTCTTGGCGTCGCCGGTGTACCATGGCGGCATCGCCGGAGGGATGAAGTGCGTGCTGGACCGTCTGACGCTGGCGGCGGGCTGCGGGGTGAATCAGCTCCACCACAAGGTGGGGGGCGCTTTGTGCGTCCTGCGCCGCAGCGGCGGCATGGAGACCTATCAACAGCTGCTGGGGACCATGGACGCCATGGAAATGATTTTGATGACCTCCGATTATTGGGGCGTGGTCCACGGAGCGGACCCCGGTGAGGCCGCCCGGGATGAGGAGGGTATGGCCGTGGCCGCCCGGCTGGGACGGGACATGGCCTGGATGGTCAAGGTCCTCCACGAGTCCAAGCTCCCCGCCCCGGAGGCGGCGCAGAGGCCCATGATGAACTTTATACGCTGACAACTGCCGGAATGTCCGGCAAAGGGAGAGAGGCCCCTCGGGGCCTCTCTCTTTTTTTGCGCGCTCAGTCTCCCCGGAGGAGGAAGAGCTGGAGAACCTTCTCCGCCAGGTGGAGCTCCCGGGGGGTGCAGCCCCGCAGGAGCGTTTCCAAAGAGCCTAGATCGGTTTCCCCGGTTTCCGCCCCGAAAAGTATGTACTCCATGGACAGCCGGGAGGTCCGGGCCACTTTTATAAGGGTATCGATGGACATTTGAGAGGTTCCCACCTCAATTTGACCATAGTACCCGGCGCCGATGTCTGCCAACTCTGCGAACTGCTCCCGGGTCAGCCCCAGGCGGTTCCGTTGCTGCCGCAGACGCTGGCCTACGGCAACGCGCTCCTCTTTTGTCATAGAACGCAACTCCTTCCATCCTGTTTTGTTCAGTCTATCCTGGGGAACTGGTGCGCAAAATATGCTAAAAGATATTGATTTTTGTTATCTTTTGGCGTATTATGCAGATAGAGAAATCCTTGTGTCTGTTGTGGCACAAGGATTTCACGGTTTTCGTGAGATGGTCAAATTGTATCAAATAATTGTAACAAATAAAACCTGAAAGAGATCTTTAAATTCCTGGGAATTTCAGAAAAAAGCAAGGGGAGTTCGAGAAAAGAAAGGCAATTATTTGATATATAAATGTAACATAAAGGGGAAGGCCGCTATGCAGGAGTATGTCGTCAATCGCCCTGACGAGGGGGCCATGGAGCAGGCACTGCGGGAAAATCCCGGGAATGCCGCGGGAACTGTGCTGCGCCTGGCCTGGCAGGCTGGGCTGCTGCGGGATGAAATCCAGCATCTCACCTGGGAGCAGGTGGACTTTTTGGACGGTTGTCTTGTCCTTCCGGACCGGAAGGTTCCCATTGGGCAGGAGCTGCTGGACTGGCTGCGGAATCTGAGGGATGAGCGGGACCGGAGCCAGGAGGCGGTAGTCCTCTCCGATCGGGACCGAAAGCCGCTGACGCCGCAGTCGATTTCCCGGCTGGCCAGAAACGCGTTGGACAAGCAGGGTCAAACTGAGGTCCGGCTCATTGACCTGCGCCACGATTTCGTTTTGCGGCAGCTGGAGGAACACGACTGGCAGTATGTTTCCAGGATCACCGGCGTGGAGGCGGCGGGACTCAACGTCCATTTCGCGGAGCATCTGGAGGAGAAGAAAATCTCCACCCGTATCTGCCGGGAGGAGTCCGTCCAGATTGACGAGTTCGCTTTGTGGAAGCTCCTCCGGACCGAGGGAACCAGCCCCGCCGGAGTGGCCCTTTGGCTGACTTGGCAGGTGGGACTGCGACTGGAAGAAATTGTGGGCCTGCATTGGGAGCAGGTGCGGGAGGACCGGCTGAGCCTTCCCCAGCGGGAGGTCCCCCTGTCCGGCGGGGCAAAGAAGGTTCTGGAGGACCTGGCTCGCCAGAAGGGGCGGGAGGGGCCCGTCCTTACCGCCCCCAGGAGCCGCCAGCCCTATGACCGGACCCGTCTTTCCAAGCTGGTCCGGGCGGCGCTGATCCGGGCGGGATTGGATGACCTCACCCTCCGGGACCTGCGGATGGACTGCGCCTTGCGCTCCGGCGGAGAGGGGCGGATCCTCTCCCAGGTCCGCCAGCAGGGCTGGACTACCCGGAATGAAGTGATGTCCTTGCTGAACATCTCCCGGACCACGGCTTACAACCGGCTCAAGCAGCTGGTGAACCGGGGGCGGCTGACCCAGGTGGGGGCACGGTACTACCTTCCGGAAAGCGTGGTGCCGCCAGAAAAGCAGGAAGCCGCTGTTCTGGACTATTTAGCGCGGGAGGGGTTCGCGTACCGGCAGGACGTGGCCCGGCTGTTGGGCATCGGCGTGGGCCAGTGCCGTCCGCTGCTTCAGCGAATGTTGGAGCGGGGAAGTATTCTCCAGAACCGGCAGCGATACATATTAAATAACGGGCGGACGCCTGGGGAGGTGGATGCTGGGATGGCCGTGCCCGCCGGAGGAGAGGGCAAAAAGCGGAAGGTGTAGCGGTAGAATCTTGGCTTTGTTACAAACATTTTTCACATAAACTTAATTAAATATCGGCAATTATCAAACAAATTACAACTAAGCCAAATCTATAGACAAACGGACAGGAGACTGGTAAATTGAGCGTGCGGACGACGAACGGAAGGGGCCAATTCCAGGCTTGATGTGGGAAGAGGCTAGCCCCGACACGAATCCTGGAGGGGGCGTCGGAAGTTCGAGCGGACCGTAA